>JAGQPC010000200.1 GCA_020426925.1 Planctomycetales bacterium
TGGAGCGTCGTGCTACTGGTGCTCGTGTTTTGGTTACTTCGTCGCCAGACAAGTCAGGTTCATCGAGCTTGGCTGTGTCTGCTCAGCGCTGCGATCGTCGTTCCTGCACTGCTGGCCACGGCAGTGGCAATCCATAACGAAACTGACCACCTCTTGTGGGCCTATTATGTCCGGCCCTCTGGCAGCGAGCTGTTTCCAGCATTGATGTTGAGTACCGCTCCGTTGGGAATGGCGTTGGGCGCGTTAATCGCTTGGTACGGCGTGCTGCGACATCGCAAGACAGGACACCTTCGAGCCCAACACTGGAACTGGTGGTGTTGCATCTGGAGTGCTTTTCTTTTCATGCTGGGCGGAGTCTGCCTGATCGCCAACGACTTTGAACTGCGATGGCGTCGCGACGCGTTATTGGCCCGTGCGGATTCTTTAGAACAAACAATCCTTGAACTAACGTCGACTGGAGACGTTGAGTTTGGGACGAAATACAAAAGGCAACTAGACGAAGTCAAACGATTTCACCGAAACGTGCGACAAGGGAATTTTTCGTTTGACTTGCAGTCTGTTGAAATGCAACGAGTCGCACGATGGGACAACGAGGCAAAGCGCGTTTTCGTTCCGTTCAACCAGCTCATCGATTCGGGTGACTGGAAAGAACTGCAAACGATTCCGCCTTCGGAGATCATTGAGTTAGCTGAAAGCTATTATGCGAATGCCGAATACCTAGCTTGTCGCGGAGACGTTGTCGATGCGATCGCTGACTTACGGCGAGGAACATCCTTGATCGACCGTGCAATAGTGGCGGAGGACAATGCGCAACTCTGGTACGAAGGATACGAATGGACTCGGGCTTTGTCGCTGCAACGGATCCTAAACGTGGCCGACAAATCACACGCTGGATTATTGAACGATCTGATTACCGATCGTCCTTACACGCACCTGCCTTCTCGTAAAGGTACCACGTTGCAAACTGAAATCGATAAGGTTCGGATCGTGAAAAACGTTTTGCGAGGATTCGATTTTTATGAACCATTGAACGACGATACGTTCATTAACCGATTTCTGGCGTTGAGACGACTACTGGCGGCGGCTCAAGCAGAACTGCCGAGCCGAACTCCGACTAAGGCTGACGTAACGATCGTACGGCCTAGTGAATTCGCCAGCGAAGCTCAGTTCCGGCGTCTTTTCGCCAATTCGATGATTCGTGCTCGAACGCAGCAATTGAACGGCTCAGCAGAACCCGGTAGCGAAGAAGTGTTTGCGGAGTTTCTCAATAAGGAAGAAATCCAGCACGCCGGAATTACCACTTTCGAAAACAACGTCGTTCTCTGGATTGCGGATGACAAAGTGAATCAATTTACGCCGATACGCAGAACGGAGTTGCTGATGTTCACGAGAAGGCGAGAGTCTATCGTTTTGGGTCCACTGTACCGTTTTCTCGCAGAGGGCGAATTGGAGAGAGACAGGCTGCGAGCATCCCGCGTGGAGGAAGAAGTACAATAGCCTCTAGTTGGACTCTTTCTGTTCGTAGTCCCGCCTTTAGGCGGAATCTGGCATGCATTAGTAGTCCAGCGCAACATGGCTCTCTTGTAGCTCGTAGTGCATCTTGCTAAAGATCCCGTCTGCCAGGAAGTTTAGCAACTTCCACAACAAGATTAATCTGACACAGACTACGAGCTTTCCGCCTAAAGGCGGTATTACAAACACGGTCTCGTTACGACATGACCTTCTTCACAATCTGGTCATCGAAATAGTTGATGGCCATACCGGCGTCGACGACGACTGTTTGAGCGTTCATGCCGCTGGAACGAGGACTCAACAGAAACGCGGCGACGTTTGCGGCTTCGGCCGTTTGGACGGCTCGCTTTCGCGGAATGACGGTCTCGGCGAATAGATAGGCGTCGACGTAGCCTGGAATTCCCGCGGAGGCGGAAGTTTTTAGTAGTCCTGGAGCAACCGCGTTGAATCTCACTTCGGAAAATTGGCTAAACGATTTGGCCAGGAATGCGAGCGACGAATCGAGCGCAGCTTTGACCGGTGCCATGAAACCGTAATTTTCGTTCGCCATTTTTGTCGTCGAGATCGATACGGTTACGACGGACGCGTCCTTGGTGAGCATCTCCTTAAACGCGTTCGACAACGCCATCAACGAAAAGCAGGATATGTCGATCGTTCTGAGGAATTGAGCTCGTCCCGTTTCGTGAAACGGTCTCATCCCTCCCGAATAATCCGCGAACGCAATCGAGTGCAGCATGCCGTGAATCGACGGATGCTTTTCACGGATTTCATCGCGGACTCGGTCGATTTGGTTTTGATGCTCGACGTCACACACGTAGATTTCACGGTCAGCCAAAGTCTTCGCCAACGACTCGCGGCGCTCGTCGCTTCGGACGACGTAGACGACGTTCGCGCCTTCCGCTTCCAGTATTTTGCCGACGTGAAAAGCGACGCTCTTGCGATTCGCCACGCCGAATACAACGATCGTTTTGCCGTCCAGCTGCAGGAAACTCATGCAATGTCCAATTGTGATCCGCGAGTTCGGTACTAAAAACACGCTCAGATTTTACCGAGACCACGGCCTTTCCCCCAGCCACCGTTCTTCTCCGGCACTTATTCGCCATCGGCCGACGATTCGCGTATATTGTTCGGCTACGGTTAACTTCGCCTGACTTGTTGAGGTGCTACGCATGCAACGCACAGATTTTGTTTCGTACGTTCTGTTTGCTTTTATGGCAATGTCTTTTGGGGCGTTTGCCAATGCCGATTCGTTCGACCTGACGCTTCGCACGCGAACGACAGACGAACAGGACTGGCTTCGAATCGATTATGTAGATCAAAAATGGAATGCAAACGAATCGGCCGTAATCATTTGCGACATGTGGGATTCTCATCATTGTTTGAATGCGGTTCGGCGAGTCAAACAGCTTGCGCCTCGGATCGACGCCTTTGTCAAAGAAGCAAGAAGACGTGGCACGACGATTATCCACGCGCCGTCGTCGTGTCTGGAGTTCTACAAAGATCACCCAGCTCGCAAACACGTCGCTTCGATTCCTCGGACGAAGAATCCGCCCAAAGATATACAAAATTGGTGCCATTGGAAAAACGACAGCGAAGAAAACCTGGGCTATCCGATCGATCACACGGATGGAGGCGAAGACGATGACTTGGAAGAGCACGAACGCTGGGCAGAACAACTAACGGCTATGGGCCGAAATCCTCGGTCACCATGGATTCGCCAAGTCGCGACGATTGAGATCGACAATGACGATTTTATTACGGACGACGGCATCGAAAACTGGAGCATTCTTGAGCACCGCGGAATCAAGAACGTGATGCTGGTTGGTGTCCACACGAATATGTGTGTGCTCGGCCGCCCGTTTGGCCTTCGGCAACTTGCGAACAATGGCGTCAACGTAGTGCTGGTCAGAGACCTAACCGACACGATGTACAATCCGAAGATGCCTCCATTCGTCAATCACTTCAGCGGAACTGATCTGATCATCGAGCACATTGAGGCCAACGTTTGTCCCACGGTTTCCAGCGACCAAGTTTTGGGCGGCGAGCCGCTCCGTTTTCGCAAAGACACTCGACCGCATGTCGTGATGCTGATTGGAGAACAAGAATACAACACTCAAGCGAGCTTGCCGGTGTTTGCTCGTGACAACCTCTACAAAGATTTTCGCGTTTCCTACGTGTTGGCCGACAAAGACGACAAGAACCACTTTGCCGCAGCTGATTCGATCGCGGATGCAGACCTGCTGTTTGTCAGTGTTCGGCGCCGTGCTCCTTCAAATGACGCGATGGCACTTATCCGGAATCATGTCGACTTAGGCAAACCGGTCGTCGGAATCCGAACGGCCAGCCACGCGTTTTCATTACGCGGCGCCGAGTGCCCCAGCGGACATTCCGAGTGGACGGAATTCGATGCGGAAGTTTTCGGCGGCAATTACGTCGGACATCACGGCAACAAGTCTGGCGAAGATTTGTCGACCATGATTTGGTTTGACGACAACTTATCTGATGCGGAGGAATTACTGGAAGGAGTCGTGTTTGGTGAAGCAAAGGAAATCAAAACCACCAGCTGGCTTTACAAGGCATCGCCGCTAAAACCGGGTGCGAACGTGCTGATGACAGGGCGCGTCGGCGACCGCAAGCCGCACGAGCCAGTCACGTGGACGTTTATCAACTCGGCCGGTGGTCGATCGTTTTACACGTCGCTTGGCCACGAAGACGATTTCAAGAACGACGGTTTTCGCAAGATGCTGACGAACGCTGTCTTCTGGGCGCTGAAGTAGTCGGCGCCAGTTCGCGGCTCAATCCCCCGGAGTTCCGAGCTGGAGGCTCGCTTGCGCTCGACCGCCAGCCACCCATTTGCCACCACGTGCAATCGATGAATGCCCCAGGATCTTTCTACTACGAAGTAACCGGAGAGATTCGCGAGTCACGAACCGTAGTACAATTTGAATTCGTGTGGATGAGGCCGCACTCGAATCGCATCGACTTCAACCCGTTTCGATGTGATCCAATCGTTGATGAGCGATTCAGAGAACACGTCGCCGCGCAATAGGAAATCGTGGTCCTTTTGAAGTGCCACCAAAGCGTGGGCCAGAGAGCCGGGCGTTACGGGTATTTCCGCATCGGTCTGTTCGTACGCGTTCGCGTCGAGCGGTTCGCCAGGATCGAGTTTGCTTTGAATACCATCAATCGCTGCAAGCAAGATTGCAGAAAACGCAGTGTACGGATTGGCTGTCGGATCTGGACAACGGAACTCGATACGTTTCGATTTCGGGTTCGGGCTATACATCGGAATTCGACACGCGACCGAACGGTTACGCTGCGAATAGGCCAAATTGACAGGAGCCTCGTATCCGGGAACTAATCGCTTGTAACTATTGGTCGTTGGATTCGTGATGGCAAGCAGCGCGGGAGCGTGGCGAAGAATGCCAGCGATCGCATGGAGCGCTGTATCGCTAAGGCCAGCGTAGCCCGTGCCGGCGAAGAGCGGTTTTTCATCTTTCCACAGCGAAAAATGAGTGTGCATGCCAGACCCGTTTTCGCCAAAAATCGGCTTTGGCATGAATGTCGCCGTCTTACCGTTTTGGTTTGCGACATTTCTTACGATGTATTTGTAGGCCATCATTCCGTCGGCCATTTGCACGAGCGGTTGGTACTTCAGATCAATTTCACATTGGCCACAAGACGCGACTTCGTGATGATGGCATTCGACGTCTAAACCACAATCGATCAATGCTTGCATCATTTCGTTGCGTAGATCGATCAGCGAATCTGCGGGCGAGGCGGGAGAATAGCCAGAATTGTGTTCGAGTTTGTGTCCAAGGTTCGGCAGCTCTTCGCGGCCACAGTTCCAATGTGCTTCTCGGCTGTCCAACTCGTAATAGCTCGATCGCGACAACGAATCAAATTTGACGTCGTCGAAAACAAAGAACTCTGCCTCGGGACCAAAGTACGCCGTGTCGGCAATACCCGTGGCCAATAGATAATTGCATGCTTTCTGCGCGATGCTGCGAGGGTCTCGCTCGTAGTCCTCTCGCGTGAGCGGGTCCTGGATATTGCAGATTAACGACAGCGTCGGCAGCTTCGCGAACGCGTCAACGCGAGCAGTCTCTGGCTGTGGAACAGCAAGCAAATCGCTTTGTTCGATCGCCTGCCAACCGGGAATGCTCGATCCGTCAAAGCCGATTCCTTCATCAAATGTATCTTCCGTGAGCGCATCATAAGGCAACGTAATGTGGTGCCATGTCCCAAGAATATCGGTAAATCGAAAGTCGATCGCTTTAACGTTCTTCTTCCGGCAAAGCGCGAGCACTTCTTTTGGCGTCATAGTGAGTCCAACCTTGCTGTGATTCCGACTCGGCGGGGAATCGAAATGAATTCAACAAACAATAGACCATAAAAAAACGGAGCCCAGCATAGCCAAGGCTCCGTTTAACGCATCATATTGTTTTATTACGACTTTACCGTCTCAATGATTCGTCTGATGATCTTATATGGATCAGCATTCGATGCCGGACGGCGATCTTCCAGGTATCCTTTCCAACCGTTTTGCGCGGTCGCGACGGGAATTCGAATCGAAGCACCACGATCGCTAACGCCGTAGCTGAACGTGTCGATTGACTGTGTCTCATGGAGACCGGTCAAACGCTGCTCGTTGTCGGACCCGTAAACGGCAATGTGCGAATCGTGCTCTGCACGGAACTTCTCACAGATACCTTTGATCAGATCTTCGCCACCTTTGTCTCGAATATCGGTATTCGAGAAGTTGGTGTGCATTCCGCTACCGTTCCAGTCTCCTTTGACTGGCTTTGGATGAAGCTCGATTGACACACCATAAGTTTCTGCATTTCGGTGCAGCAGGTACCGCGAGATGTATAGATCGTCTGCGGCTTCTTTGCCTTTTCCGAACAACTGGTATTCCCACTGTCCTTTCATCACTTCGGCGTTGATACCGGTGATACCGAGACCTGCCTTGAGGCACTGATCAAGGTGGTCTTCAACGATCTCGCGTCCGACACAATTGTTGGTTCCAACAGAGCAGTAATATGGGCCTTGTGGGCCAGGGTAACCGCCAGCTGGAAATCCGAGCGGCAAGTTGCCGTTCATGATTGTGTATTCTTGTTCGAATCCGAACCAAAAATCTGGATCATCCTCGAACGAGCCACGATGGTTCGTTGGGTGAACGTTACCTGAGGCGTCCAAGACTTCACACAAAACCAAAAAGCCGTTGTCGCGTGCCGGATCAGGAACCATTCTGACTGCGTTCAGGAGGCAGTCAGACGAATTGCCTTCCGCCTGCTGCGTAGAACTTCCGTCAAACGACCACTCTGGACAGTCGGCAGGACTCGATGGTTCGCTTTTAACGATTTTCGTTTTGCTACGAATGGATGGTTCCGGCTTGTAACCGTCGAGCCAAATGTACTCAAGCTTTACACTCATTTGGGCAATAACTCCTCACCTCTAAATGCTGATGCTCTCCATGACTAAACTTTCGGACCAAATCCGTTCGGTCGTTTTGCTGAAGCGGAGAGCATGGTGCCGAAATGCACCTATGAACGCACGCTCAATCGCATTGACGATATCGAGCGGCCCGCCTCGATTCCGCAGTGAAGCAAGTTACGTGCCGCCATCGAATTGAAAGCACGAATCATAGATTAATGGCTACCATTTGCAATCGGCCGGGGTCATTATTTTTAACACCTGCTTGAACCAACCTGCAAGTTGCCTACTCAACGTGCAATTGGTGCGCAAAACCCTCGCAACTCCCACGAGTCGTGGGGCACCAGATTTGTCTAATCCACGTTAACTGCTGAGTCGGCCTGGGTTACAATCGGTGGCTTGGCACATTGCGGATTATCCCGCGATTTCGCTGCTTCCCACCATATTTCCCCTCGCCTACCTGGAGTTTCTCTACGAATGCTTGCTGCCTCAACCTCTCGAAGTCGAATCGCGGCTGTGATTTGTTCGTTAATGTTCGCCGCGCCGCTTCTCGCGCGCGACGCGGTGCATAAAAAGAAAAAAGGAGACCACATTTGCCTTGTCGGAAACGCACTTG
>JAGQPC010000201.1 GCA_020426925.1 Planctomycetales bacterium
ATCCGTGGCGACCTGGGAAGCGTTTATCGAACAGATTGATGCTATCGACTTCGATGGTGACGGCAAACTTGACATCATGTTCTCGGAACTCGGCGGATCAGTCGGATGGTTCAAGAACGAAGGCGGTGGTGAGTTCCTTGAAGCGAAAACAATCTGGAGCTCCTTTCAAGACTATGCGTTGGCCGATATTGACGGTGATGGCCACGAGAATCTGATCGCGATCGATTCCAACGGTCAGGCAGCGTGGTACCGCTACACGCCCAACGGAATCGTCAAAGCCGGCTCGTTCACACTTGATGGAGGCCTTTGGCAGTTTTTTGACGCAGACGGCGACGGCGACTCTGATTTCGGGAGTTTATCTGGGATCTATGAGAACGACGGCACAGGTAGTTTTGCCAAAATCGTGGAGAGCGGGCTTCGGCAGTCGCACGAGTTGTTCATTGACAGGATTGAATTCGTCGATTGGGATTCTGACGGCGACTTTGATCTTTTTTACCACGGCCTGAGGCAGTGTGGAGGAGTTTGTGGGCTGATCGGTTTGCTTGAAAACCGACAAGGAATCTGGGTTCCGGGTCTAACGAAGCTCGGTACCGTCGATATTGCATCGGTCGGCGATGTCACTGACGACGCCTACGCGGACTTGATCATTCGCAGTCCGTGGGGACTGAACCAGAACGTGCAGTTACTGCAAGGAATAGGCTTTGGTGTTGGCGAAGCGAGAAACTTAACAGACCTTCCATTGTTGCCACATTCGGCGAGACTACGTGATGTCGACATTGACGGAGATCTTGACGTGCTCGTTTCATCAATGAGCAACGTTGGGGCGACGGGATGGCCAGGTGAAGTAATTACAAGATTTGACTGGTACGAGAATCTCGGCAACTGGCAGTTTGGCCCTAGACAACCTGTTGCCGAAAACACAAGCCACATTGAAGCCACGCCGTTCACTCCCGGCGACTCTGGCGATCTTGATGGCGATGGCGTGGCCGAGTTTGTTTGGACTTTCGACAGGAAAGTGTTTATTCGTTCGTATCCGACAGGCGAGCTGAACAGCTTCGAATTGGAACTAGATATCTCGGCACGGATTTTTCCGAATGATCTTCGAGTCATCGATTTCAACAAAGATGGCTCACAAGACGTGATGCTTTACGGAGACGGAAGTTCATCATCATTTGTGCAGGCACGCATCTGGTTAAATGATGGCTCGGGAAACAAGTTCGAAGAGCACATTTACGAATTTGACGACGACTGCAGGGGCCTCGGCTACATTAAGGACGCAGATGGCGACGGCGACATGGACCTCGTTCGTCGTGACGTCTTGATTGCTGACGGGAATCAAACGGAATCCTTCACTTGGTATGAGAATACTGGCGGCGCATTTCAGTCGTGCTCCGTGATGGATCAATATAGCAATCAGTTACTAAGCTCAGAATCTGCGGACATCGATGCAGACGGCGACATTGACAGAGTTTGGTACCACTGGGAGCGAGGAGTTTTCGCCTACGAAAACCGATTGGTTGGCGACTCTAATGACGATGGACAATTCGATTCGCAGGATCTATTGTTGGTTTTGAAAGCTGGCGAATATGAAGACCAGATCGGCGGCAATTCAACGTTCGAAGAAGGAGACTGGAATGGCGATGGAGACTTCGACTCCGCCGACATCGTCTACGTTTTTCGTACTGCAAACTATGTTCGTGAAGCTCGCCCATCACGTCCAATGATGATTGACAGGCTGTTCGGCAACGACGAATCCGAAGGGCGCACGAAGCGGCGAATCCTGTCACGCAAAATAGCCGAGCATGAATACAGCAGTAGCTGCGAGCGTTCCGGCGTGAAATAAATCGTCTGCGAACACATTTGGAAAGAGCGGTTCGCCCGTTCGGCGGAGTCGATTCTTCGCCGCAATGAGAAATGCAGCAA
>JAGQPC010000202.1 GCA_020426925.1 Planctomycetales bacterium
CATCGCACAGGCGGATCAACACTTGGCGCTTCCGTCGCCGATCTTTAATCTGCTTGCCGGCCCACGTCCAGGCGTTGGTATCGCCGCGGAGCACCAACTCATCCTCGGTTCCCGCCTCGGCCAGCACCGGGAAGCACGCCGTCATGCGTTTGTGACAGGGCACCGGACGCGGTTCGGTTGGCTCGTCTGGCCGTTCGTCGCGGAACAAAGCCGCGAGAACATCTTCGGGCGTGCGGTAGTAACGGTCCACGGAATAGACACTCGCCACGGTCGCCATACGTCGGTTGTTTGGACGGGGTGGCTTGGGGCCGTGAACGGGAATCGATTCCACGTGTTCGCGGATCAGCGGCACACCTTTGCCGTCCGCGGTAGCCACCAACAATTCACCTTCTTCGTCCGACGGAGGAGCGGGAAGTACATCGAGAAATTGCTCCGCCTGTCCGCCCAGGCGTTGGTTGGTCCGCTCCAAAGTATCGACCGAAATCTTCTGCCCGAATACCGTTTCTAGAGCGGAGGCCGCTTGCCCGAAAGCCTGTTCAACGCAAAAGTACTGGGAAAACTCTTCCCACAGGTACGAACCTTTCCCCGCCGCAAGGTTGAGCCGCGCATCGATCGGCCGCAGTTCGATCTTTTTCTTGGGACCAGGTGCGTAGACGAACGCCGTGATAACGTGCTCGCCAAAGATGGTGCGCAGCGGACGCGCAGTCGGCTCTGGGCTGCGCACAAGTGTTTTTCCTTCGATGGTTTCGACCGTTTTACCAAGATCGCCGTTGCCTTGCAGCTTGAGAAAGTTTTCGGTGGCCACGTGTCCCATCTGAAGTACAGCAGCCAGAATGGATTTCTCGGTGTCGTAGAGCGACTTTCCATCGCGCGCGGCCGTTTGCACGAAGTCGTTAAGTTGCTCTGCTAGATCTTGAAGACTTTGGGGGTTGTTGTCGGCTTGCGTCTGTGCGATTTTCATGATTCGGCTTCCTTGCCTGATTGGAGGAATGATTTATCCACCACCACGATGGTCTGGAAGCCGATTTTTGTTTACCCCAATTTCAACAACTTACGCACATCAAGCTAGCAGTTCGCGGCGGATCGCCGGTTACACTCTTCTGGAACCACCAATGTCGCCCCACGCGAATAGTTGTACAGGTCGCAAGAATACGTCTGTGCATGTTGTAGGCTGCGGGATGCACGCTGATTCGCCCAAAACCCCTTGCCCGGATGCTGACGTCGTGCCGCAATCGACCGACGCCTGCTTTGAACTCGGGGTGAGGTCACCGACCTCGAACCAACCGCCGTTTCAAGCGGGAAGCCGTAGTCGTCGGTCTCGTAAGCTTGAGCGTAGGCGATTGACGTTGAGAGAATCGTGCTCATCACAAACGCAGCTACCGCAATTGTCTCAAAGCGTTTCATTTCATCGTTCCTTATGTGCAGGGAATTGACCGGAAAAGGGCGAACATCGAAGCAGTCCACGAAACCACAACAATGAAAGTTCGCGCACGGAAGGTTGTGCCGTCTGTCAACGTGGACTTTGATGCACGGTCATCTCGATTCCTTCACGCCTTCTTAGAAAACTTTCGTTGACAATTGCGGCCGTATTGCCACGTGAACCCAATCAACTCATCGCAGGAAGTTTTCTTTGCACCCAGCGATGTATCGTTCGCCGATTGGAACGATGAACGGGCGATCAAACCCAATCGGAAAAGAAATCGCTTGACGATCTGCGTACCAGCGATGGTAGTCTTTTATGAATGAGACAATCAAACAACGAGTGATATGAACGATCCACCTCAAATCTGAATCTTTTCAATTTCGTCTAAGCTCAACGTATCGGATGTTCTGTCATACAGTTTCGTCGTGCGCACCGATTCGTGATTGGCAATGCGTTGAGCGTGTTCGAGCAGCCCGCCATTTTCCAAATAGGCGGTGATGCCCGTCGCTCGCATCGTGTGGCAGCAAATGCGTGACCGGATTCCGGCTCGTCGGGCGCGACGCTTCATCATCCGAAGCACATCGCTTCGGTGCATTCGGTCGCTGGTCAGCAGACGTCGGGAGTTTATTGTTCGAAACAATGGACCATGCCGCTGGTCTCTGATGCCCGCCGCTTCGACGTATGCGTCGACATACGCTTCCGCGTTATGGTGCGCTGGGACATCGTGATCTTTACCGCCTTTCTCGTGAAAACGAAACCACATGCGGCGTCCTTGCGCGAAAAAGTGCTCGACATTCATCCCGACGACGGCAGACACTCGCGCAAAGCTGTAGACCATTACACCAATAATCGCGCGGTCCCGTAGCCCCGAAATCGAGCTTATGTCGATCGCGTCAAGCAACTGCCGAGCTTCATCTGCGGTCAGAACAGGCGTCTTCCCCTTCTTGACCACATACTTCGGGCCGCGCACCGACGCTGCTGGATTCACAGGAACGACCTGCCCCACCACAAGGTAATCGAACATCTTGCGAATCGCAGCCAAGTGCATCTTAACCGCCGAAGGCCCCAAACGCTGGGTCAGCATTTCGACGTAGCTCCCCACGACAAACGGCTGAATCTCTGCCAGGGACAACCCGCCAGCGTCGCACCACTCAATAAAACGCCCAATAGCTCTTGCGTACGCTTCTCTTGTCCCCCGATTACGAATCTCCGCCGTAAAGAACTCGACAAACCGTTCTTGAGCCCGTTTGCCGGCTCGCTCAATCAACTGCGGAACGCAAGCCACAACTAGACTGGCGTCGTTTCGTTTACGATCTGGCTCCACGATCCTTATTTCGCGTTTCTCGCTCATCTCGCGAGGATGCCATATTTTTGCTGTTGCAAAAAGGACATTTTGAGGCAGCTTCTGGATTCCGATTCGACAGGCGGAAAAACTCATAGGGCAAAGATGAGTCGCCGTGTGAGCCAAACAACTTCATTGGTTGTGGGGTAGTCATTCGAGGAATCAGACGTTCTCACCGGTGGTAGGCATTGCGTTGAATCACCAAGCAGATGCATGACCATGCTTCCACCATCCGGCGGCGATGTTGATTCTACGCTTCGGTCAAGGTCCGCCTCCGGCTGCTGCTTTCCGTATTGCCGCAAGCGGTGGCTAGCGCCACTTTTTCTCGACTTCCGTGCCGAGAAAAAGCAATCCGCAAAGACTCCACCATTGACTCTTCGCTAATCGCTCTTTCGAGACGCCGGTCGGCCGACAAATAGGCTGCCAAGCCAATTGCTGCTGACCGGTTCGGTCCCAAATGCCGGCCTACGCTGCAGCGTCAGCTTCGCAACGGCCGGACGGAATGCATTCGCCGCCTACACCGTGGCAAACTCTGGGAGAAGATGATTGCAAATGTGTTGCTTGGCCTGTCTTGAGTATCTTCGAAGAAGGGGCCTTATTCGGGCTTCAATCGAGTGCGGAACTTGATGCAGATCGCTGCCGATATTTGTATACTCCGCAACTATTGACTGAACCGAAACCTTTCCAACTTCGTCGACGTAGAGATCCATCGCTCTGCCCCTGACGCCCTTTGCCTTGCACATTTCGAATGCAAGCTTCGCTTCTGGTACCTGGCCGATGCACTCGAACGGCGTATGCTCACGCAGTCCCAACATCCCCGCAAACCACTCTTGATTGCACTCCATGTCGAACAGGTTTTCTTCGAACATCGAGGCAACCTGATCAATCGACAGGTACGCCATGTAGTTCAACCACACGTAGGCACACTTCGGGCACCTCTTGCACCATGGTTTCGAGACATTGCACGAGTGAGTGTGTTCTAAGGCGCCCCGGTGATCTCTAAGTGCGTTGAAAATCGTTACATCGTGAATCTGTTGCAGCAGGCTGAAGTATCTGACGCCGGCGACGAGTTCCGAGGTGATGTACTCGTTGAGGACGGTCTCGGCAGCGAATGACTTCCCCCACTGATGGTTGACGTCTTCGCCGGTCTCATTCCAAATCACATTCCCCTTGTTGGCACTTCTCTCGTGTCCCACCGTAAGAAACTCATAACCTTCGTGAAGCATCACAGGGAGAGCCCCAATTACGGCGCAAGGAGTCTCCGCGGCGATAATTTCCGAACTCTTGAATTCAGAATTGCCGTGCTTTCGGAGTAGTGAATCATTCACCCAATGTTTGTGCCGCTTCCTTGGCTGTCCTTCGTCGAGCAATCGATCGATAAGCGAATGCTGAAACTCGGCCTCGCCGTACACCGAATGTGAATAGGCGTACGAGCAGAATGGGATGCCGGATTCTTCAAGCAGCTTCATGGTGACGAGACTATCCTTGCCACCCCCGCACATATTCAACACGCAACTTGAAGTCGCGTCAAACCGAACGGGAGTACCGCCACCAGTTCTTCCGCGAGTCCGAAACGATGGTCCAAGATAGTCAGGGCGCCGGTGAGTGTACCTCCACTGGGACCAGATGCGCCGAACCAGTGTTTGCCAAAATTCGCGGAACTGTCGCGTGTCGAATTCTGCGAATGGGCCAACATCAATCGATTCCGGCGCTAGACTTACGAGTTTCGCGGCCTCCAGCGCCAACATATGAAAGTAGATCCGTGTCATTGGACCTCTACCGAACCGATCTTCGAGTTCGATGAGGTTGATGGAAGGATCGTATCGGTAAGTTGTTTCGAATTGTTGGCTATCGAGCGAGTAAGTCAGCGATACCGAAGACCTTGATCTGCGTATGGAGTTAAGGGAAATGCAACCTGGCATGCTACGTTCATCCTCTTTTCTACGGTTTTTCGATTGAAAATATTGAAGCAGAGGGCCGACGAGAGACGGGCTAGTAGCGCGCTTGATTGCAAAAATGCCTCACGTGTACTGATGGTCGCGCCGATCCGCAGAGTTCAGCCAAAGAAATGCGAGTGTCAGAAGCCCGGCGGACGTTGGTCGTGTACCGTGCTCCAGTTTGCTGGGACAATCGCAAACTGTGATCCGCGGACGTAGCAGATCAGTGTCCCGTCCGTCGAAACAATGAATGGTGTTGGATGAGCGTGATATCGCAGTCTACGCGGCGCTGCGAGTCCAAAAGTTGTTATTCCGTCATCGCGACGATCCATCCTTGGTTGCTCAATCGAAAGGCCCCTCCGATCGTTCGGAGGATCGGTTTGAAAGTGAGTTTCAAATACAATCTGTCCTTGATTGAGCCTAGACGATGCGATAGCGATGTCGAGGCGATCGAGGAAGGCTCCATCTGACAACCCCCAACGTTCGATCTGGCCGGCGCTCGTCAATACGATGACGGAATTCAATTTCGCGTTCACATCGAAATGAACCACTTGTCCAGATTTCGGCGTGATTTGTCGAAGGACAGTGAACGATGTACCATCAACAACCTCGATTGTTCCACCGTAGGTTTGTGCTACGAAATTCCCGTCGCTAGATAGCTTTACGTTAGCAAACGCTTTGTTTCGAAATGATCGCGTTGTCCTTCCCGTTAGGGCGTCCATGATGTACACCCCTTCAAGTCCTGACAAGATCATCGGTCCACCGTTCTTGTCGAAAAACACATCGCCTTGAGGGTGATAGTCGACGATCCAACGCTTGGACGCTTTTGAGTTTCTTAGGTCCCAATGAAATGCGTACCGGTCGTTGGCGCAAACGATCGTTCTATCGTCGGGGGCGAACTTCATCCCGACGATCGGCATGTACGCAGGATACGAGCTTCCAGTTATCTCGCTTTCGATTTCTCCGGTTTCCACGTTCCAAACCGTGAGCTGAGACATGGTACTTCTTGTCTCTGAGAATGCCGCCACCTTCTTGCCAGCGTTTGAAAAGGTCACCGCGTAGATCGGGAAGTTCCGCCGGACCTTTGGGGCGCGAAAAGCGTCTGGCAGCGGTTTGCGAGCAACGGTTGCTGTGAGCGTGTGCAGTAAAGAACAGTCGCTCGAGTTCCACAACCGAGTCGTGCCGTCGCTCGAAACCGTGGCAAGCGTCCGCGCGTCGGGTGAGAAGGCTACGAAGTTTATCTCCTGCTTGTGCCGAGTTTCGTCGCTCGGTTGAAGCGGCTGAGATGTGATGGCCAAAACTGACAAGAAAATTAAATTAAGCATTACGTCCTCCGTCATCTTAAATGTTGGATACTCAGCAGTGAAGCTCACGTTACGGCACGTCGAGATGGGTTGTGAAACCGACGGGCCTGCGCGTCTTCCGAACGGCCTTCTTGCCACGTCCGCATCGCCAGTCGCTCAAACACAGTACGAGCGAGCCTTACAACAACTGACGGCAACGCTTCTCAATTCGGCATTCGGTCTTGGCAACGCCGAAGTGGAAACGGGCTCTCGCTCTGATAAGATGGAGGCCGACTTTGTATCCTCTGAAACCTAAAAGGAGCGCTTCTGTGTCGCTGCCAACGTCCCAGACAACATCATTCACCCTGGTATTCGGAGCGCAGGCCGGTACTCGAGATGCGATCGAGGCGATATTCGTTCTGTACTTCCCATTGGTTTACTCGTGGGCCCGGAAGTTCGGGCTCCAACATACGGATGCTGAGGACACGGCGCAAGAAGTGCTAAGTCAGATAGAACGGCGGCTCCAGTCATTTCAGCGGAAGGAGCGAAAACACCACCAGTTCCGAACTTGGCTGTGGACCGTGACAAAAAACCATTCGACCGACGTTTTGAGACGGTGCGGGAACCGCCCGGTTGTTTCGCACGACGCGCTAAGATCGATTGCCGAACCTCCGCCATCTGCGACTAGCGAATCGCCTCCGCAAAGCATGCAGCGATCAACTGTTGAGGTGTTCCTCG
Source organism: Planctomycetales bacterium (assembly GCA_020426925.1). Taxonomy (GTDB): domain Bacteria; phylum Planctomycetota; class Planctomycetia; order Pirellulales; family Pirellulaceae; genus JAGQPC01. The sequence goes on from JAGQPC010000202.1 coordinate 6,724, forward strand.
GCAGACTGGGTGAACTTGATCGGAGAGTCCTTGAAGAATCAATCGCTAATGGTCGGATTGCAAAGGAAATCGCCGATGAACTAGGAATTTCTCAAGCGAATGTTTACACCAGAAAGTGCCGAGCTATGCGCAAAATTCAAGCCTGGGTCCAGGAACTGGAGAGCGATTTGTCCAAGCTGGTGTAAGGTGCTTTCGTAGTAGGGGTGAGCCCGCATTCCACCCTATGGCTATTGGAAACTACTCATCGTGACATGCATTGAGCACGCCGAACTGGAGCGTTTCGAATCCGGTCTCATCGAATCCGAAACGCGAATCACGGAAATCGGCAACCATCTTGCGCTGTGTGATGACTGCATGCGTCGCCTCAACGAAATCGCTGCAAAGGGCGGCAAACGACACTCATTCAAAGTAGAATTGCAGCCGGATGCAGGACGCCGCGCATACGAAAATGTCATGCGACGTCGCAAGGCACAATCCAACGATCCAGAATTTGATCAATCCCCAACAGCGGGCGAAATCGCGGAAGCGCCTGGGGCGACCATAGGGAAATACAAACTTCTCGAACAGATCGGAGAAGGTGGCTTTGGTGTCGTGTACATGGCCGAGCAACTTGAGCCAGTCTCGCGTCGAGTCGCCTTAAAGATCATCAAGCCCGGTATGGACACAAAGCAGGTCGTGGCACGCTTTGAGGCGGAACGACAGGCACTCGCGATGATGGATCACCGGAACATCGCACGTGTCCTGGAGGGCGGCGAGACGGAGAGCGGACGTCCCTACTTTGTCATGGAGCTGGTACAGGGTTTACCGATTACGGAATTCTGCGACGAAAACAAACTCACGTCTTTGCAACGGCTAGAGCTCTTTGTTCCCGTGTGCCATGCCGTTCAGAGCGCTCATCAGAAGGGAATCATCCACCGAGACATAAAGCCTTCGAATGTGATGGTCACACTCGAAGGTACAGAAGCGGTACCTATGGTCATTGATTTCGGCATCGCCAAGGCAACGAATCAACGCCTCACCGAGAGGACTTGTTTTACGGCTTTTGGGCAGATGGTTGGCACTCCATCGTACATGAGCCCAGAGCAGGCTGGGTTGTCAAACCTAGACATCGACACCCGAGTTGATGTCTATGCCCTTGGCGTTCTCTTGTACGAGCTGCTTACCGGAACGACACCTTTTTCCAATGACGATTTAAGGGCGGCCGGCTGGAACGCAATGCTTCAGATTATTGCAGAGAAAAACCCGCAAACGCCTTCACGGCGAATCAACACAATTGGGCGAGACAGCACTCTAACGTCAAAACATCATTCGACGATCGCTGCAAACCGACGTACGCAGTTTCCCGCATTAGAAAAACAGCTCAGGGGCGACCTCGATTGGATAGCGATGAAGTGTCTTGAGAAGGACCGAACGAGACGCTACGAGACGCCGGCCGAATTGGCAGCGGATGTCAAACGCTTCCTCAATCGAGAAACGGTATTGGCAGTCGCTCCGTCCCGATGGTACAGCTTCAAGAAGTTCTACGCGCGAAACAAGGTGGCTGTTGCCGCCGCCATCGTTGTAGCAACATCGTTGCTCTTCGCGACTCTCTTCAGCTTTCGCGCCGCAGACATTGCGAGGTCGAACGCCCATCTTGCCAAAGTTAGTGCTGATGCTGCCTTGTTGGCTCGCGAAAAAGAGGCCGCGGCTCGGTCGGCGGCCGAAGAGGTCGCCGAATCTCAACGCCGGCAGATATACGCGCTAGACATCTACCGAGCTGGTCAGTTTCTAAAAGAAGGCAGCCGAAAGGCGGCCCACAATTTGCTGAACAAGCAGGTTCCCTCGCAAGGTCGATCCGATCTTCGTGGTGTTTCGTGGGACTTCCTGAAGTCTCAGCTAAGGCAAAGCGTACAGTGCACGCACACTCTGGAAGACGGCACCGACGAAATCGCGATTTCACCAAGCGGACGTTGGCTCGCGCATGAGGACGACGAGACACAGACTGTCGTTGTGCGAGAAACAATGAAACCATTCGAAATCGTCAAGCGACTGCCAAATCCAGGAGTAGTCATTGAGTTTTCGCACAACGATCGATTTCTGATGATTGCGACTGGCCACAATGGTGTCCGCATCTACGAAACTGAGACGTGGAAGGAAATCAGACGGTGGAACAACTGGACGTATCCCGCTCTCTTTTCTCCCGACGGAAGGCTATTCGGATGCAAGCATCATGGAGACCCACGGCTCCACGTGTATTCCACGGAGACATGGGACGAAAATGGTGAAGAATTCTCAGTTCTAATGAGCGACTTTGGACTCCCATGGTGGTTGAGAAGACATTCCGTTGTATTTTCCGCCAATGGACAGTATCTCGTCTACCCGTCACCGGGTACGGAGAAGGACGCATTGGGGACCTTCTCCTTCTACAATATTGACGAGAACGCTGTCGATGAAAGGCTAAGCGGAACGATACCGTATGGTCAAACGATCTCGATGTCGCCGGACGGAACTACGGTCGCTGCGGACGACCCAGAGGTCCGTACCAAGATCGACGTTTGGGACCTAACGAATAAAAAGCCTACTCGAATCAAAGAGCTACGCCAGCACCGCTACGCGGTAAGCCGAGTGCAGTACACACCTGACGGGCGGCATCTCATCTCGATCGGTGGGGACGAACAAGTGGTTGTTTGGGATGCCAAGCGTCACACTTACTCGCGCTCACTGTGGGGACACCTCGATCAACTCTGGGCTATGGCAATTTCTCCCGACAGCAAGACACTGTTTACTGGAGCATCGCGCGAATACCCAGCCATCAAGGTTTGGGACATTGATGAACCCCTCAGGCCGGACTCAGCGGTAGTCGGTGGCATGATCGGGTTCGCTACCGACGATAAGCTCCTTTTGACCTGTGACTTGCAATGCAAGGTTCGCATGTGGAACGACGATGGCAGTCCAACTCCAATTGCTACTATTGCAGACAACCACAATGACATCGGAATCTGCATGGTAAACGGAGCGCGAGCCTGGACTACGACCAGCGATGGTGAAACACTTGTGGTCGGCTACAGGAATGGTCGCATCCGCACATGGAACGTTGCCACTGGCGACGAACAAGAAGGTGGAATCCCGGTGGAGGGCCACTCGATCTGTGCACTGACTCCAAACCCGACGCAAGCAGACGAGCTGTTCGTGGTGACCTTCAAGCGTACGCGAGACGAACAGGGAGCTAACCACGACGTCTGCCGTATTCTCGTGTGGGATCATTCGAATCGGAAGGTGATTCGCGAACTCTCCACACACAACGAAGTTTGTCACATATCAGTTTCGCCGGACGGCCAAATACTCGCCGTTTGCGAGTTCAGATCGTGCCATGTTTACTCGCTACCCAGCGCGGAGAAACTATTCGTGCATGAATCAGCCAGACCTATATGGGCCAAGCCTGACTTTTCCGAAGACAGTACGAAGTTAGCGCTCGGCATTGCCAATCTTGCTCGCATTCTTGATGCCGCGACCGGTGAACAGTTGATGGAGTTGCGTGCCCATGCAATGGGTGTATTCGCAGTAAACTTCACGCCGGACGGCAACACGCTGATTACTTCCAATGACTCGGTAAAGTTCTGGCATCTCCCGACGCAAACAGACGTGATTACCCTACCAGGCGATGGCACTCTCCTAACTAAGCTCGTAACGACTTCGGACCGACACCGCCTCTTTGTCTCGAGCGGTATGTTTGCAAGGAAGGTGGAGACGATCGAAATTCCCATCACGCGGCAGTAATGCGCGATAGCTACTTTTGCAAGTCTCTGAGGCGTTAAGAAGACTCAACGTCTCGTTCTTTCCATCGCGCCCTCTGACACTGGATCCAATCCAAAGCAAGTAACGCTTTTGCACGGCTCTCTCGATCCAGGTTTAGCCAGTAGGCTCCTCGCCGCGATATTCGCCCTAGCGCGATTCGTGTAAGCGCTGTTCGTACAGCAGGTAGCGAGGCCGGTGGTGCCTCGACAACGACAAGGATGAGATTTGGAGACCGCATCATGAGAGCCTTTATTCTCGGAACAACGATCGTCCTCGTACTAACTGCCGGAGCAACCGCTCAGATTGACTTCAGTGATAACTTCGATGACGGAAATATTGACGATTGGAACCTCGTCGATGTAATCGGATTCGCCACTGGTGAACCACACGCGGAAATATCAGTCGTCGATGGCACGGTACGGATCAATGCTCCGCCCGTTCCAAGTCCGGAACTCGCTCCGGCGGCTGCTGCCATCGACCGTCTTGGCAGCCTGCACTTCACCGATTTCGAAATTTCTGTGGACGTCGTCGAGAACAACAGCGGGGTGGACGGTTTCTCAGGAATCGCTGGGCGAGTCCACGCGCCATTCGTCGGATATGGATTCTCATTCGCTGAAGTCCAAGGTGACATCGCTCCGGGCAACCACGTGGTTTCTATTGCACGAGGTGACCCCGGAGTCCCCGCGACCGTCCTGGCGGAGGTGTTCCTTGATGATCTACCGCGCGACAACGTAAGGCTGGTTTTCCGAGGTGAAGGCAGCACGCTCAGTGGTGAGCTTGTCAGCCTAAGTGACTTGAGCACGCCACTGGTCAGCCTCACTGCCGAAGACGCCACGTACACGGAAGGCGGAAACGGCATCTTTGTGTTCGGCGGCTCGCCCGCGCCTCCGAATCCACCCAACTTCGCATCATTTGGGAATGCGAGATTCGACAACAATTCATTGATTGCTGTGCCAGAGCCGTGGTCCCTCGTGATGATCGCGCCGTGTCTTCTGAGTCTCTTGCTTAGGCGGAGCCGAAAACTCTTTTTGAACTGAATCGCGTCGGAGTCATCCTCAAATCACCCTCAAAAATAATTCACTGAAACTATGTCAATGGAGGAGTTGCAATGTTAAATCGAATCGCGCTGACCCTTGGACTAGTCATCCTGTTCAACGCTGAGCTCCTATCGAATGAGCACTTCACCGTTCGCCTCAAGTCGTCGAAGGAATGGAACAATCCGACAGTTGCGACGATGTTGTTCTCGCCTGACGGAAGTGAACTCGCTGTCGCTACAAATCGGCGTTTGCAGTTCATCCGAACTGCCGATGGAGAAGTCACATCACGACATGAGATAAGCCCGTTTTCGATTGTTTACTCCGGCGACGGCTCACGATTCTTTGCGATAACGACTCGGAAGAATCACCTCTTGAGAACGAGCGACAACGCATCGATCCCGTTCACGCCCAGGCGAGAGCCTGGATACGTAGGAATTAGAGTTGGGGAAAAGAACGGCAAGCTCATCATCAGCCACCTCGACCAAGGCAGTCCCGCAGTCGAAAGCAGCGAAATTCGAGTCGGAGACGAACTAGTGGGACTTTGCCACGGACGTGGGCCACATGGCGAAACCGTGAATCTAGTGGGTCGAAGCGCGACGCAAGCAACTAAAGAAATCAAAGGCTTAGCCGGCAGCTACGTCAGACTCAAAACGATTCCGAAGGGGAGCCTTGATCCCAGAACCATTCTACTTCGGAGACGTGCTGCGGACTCAATCGCTGGTACGCGTCGGTGGAAAGAGTTTGCCCCGGAGACAGTTTCGGATCACTTGGCACGCTGCATCGTTGGAAACTATCACGAGCTTCGCCCCGCATCCACCGGTAATACCGTAGCGGCATTTCGCATGGGCAACATCGAGAATGACAGAGGGTTAGGAGCGATCTCGCCTGATGGCCAACTATTCGCATGGGTGGGAGAGTATCTGTCGACGCCCGATGAAGCGCTCCGACTCCGGGAGCGGACGGGAATCGACAATGAGAGCATCGGCGGAGGCGGAGACGGCGCGTTGGTAGCCGGTGCAGCGTACGACGACCTTGGGTTCAGCTCGACGAAACGCTACTACGGCGTGGAAATCTACGACGTCGGGTCACAAGACTTGAGGGCAACATTTCCCATTGCCGTCGATCCGACTTGGGGCGGAAAAGTTCACCGAGGAGTGGATTTTAGTTCGGACTCGAAACAATTAATCGTTGGTACTGGTACTCGACTCCACGTCTACGATATCGAATCGGGTAAAAGAACGAACGAGATACTTATCGAACGAGAGCCGACAATAAAATCCAACTACGGCCAGACTGTCGTCAAGTCAACTGTTGCCAAGGGCGTCGCCGCGGTGGCCAGCTACGTTGGTTCCGTTCGCCTTGTCGATATCAATACTGGGAAAGTACTGCAGGTTGTATCAGGGAGACAAACCGGACGGGTGACTCACGTAGCACTATCCAGCGATGCCAAAAAGCTCGCATTTCATCTCAACGGGGTCGTACATGTCGTTCACCTGCAGCCTTCAATGGCGATGAGCAAATTTGCTTCTGATTAACCGACCACCCCAGGCGGACGTGACATTTCCCGCAATTCGTGATAGGAATCTCATTGGTAGCAGTTCTTTTCTTCGTTCAACAGAGTAGTTCAACGATTCCGCTTCCCAGTTCTAATGATTGCTAGAGCTGGGAGGCTGGTGGTCTCAATAGGTTTTTCTCAATCGTTTCGCGCACTTCCGCTGCGGGGCGGGGTTGTCGGTTGTCTTTCGAGGCGGTCGGTGGCCCGGCTGCGTAGGTCGGACACAGTCTTATCTGTTCCAACATCCGGAGGTGTGAAATGGTCAGTCTTACTAAGGCTCATCAGGAGTTGTTTCGGCGTGAGCCGGACGAGATTTTCGAATCGTTTGAGTCGCTGCATCGGCACTGCGCCGAGCAACGGGAAGCATCAGTCGAACATTGGCATTTGCCTCAGCGACTGGCTTCGGCACTCGAAAGCGGCGGACTGCGATTCAACTTGGACAACGGCGATCAATTCAGGTTGAACGATTGGTCCTTCGGTCAGCTCTGCAAATTGTGCGGTGTCAGTCGCGACACGATCAATCGTCTTCGGCCCGAAACGGCTGGACAGGCTATTCGCGAAACCCTGCCCACGGCGGACA
>JAGQPC010000203.1 GCA_020426925.1 Planctomycetales bacterium
AGCCGACAGCTGGCGACATTTGTTGGCTTTGGAATACAAGATTCAGGATTGTTTTTCCTGCAATCGGTGCCGGCACGACGACTAGCAAGAACAGGTACGGCGCTATCCGTCCGCCGACGATGCAAAACAGCGGTAGCGCCGTCATCAGGATCCCATAGTCGGTGTAAAGCTCGACTTTGGCGAGCATGCTACCTTCAGAAAGAGTGTCAGTGTCTATGAATTCGGAGAACATCACGAGCAACAGATGAACCGCCACGACGACGATTTCAAAAATCGGATGCAACGCTATTTCGTCGTCGTCAGGCGGGCTGATTAAGCGAGCGTTGAACCAAACTCCAGCGGCCAGGACGGCACCGAAGATGCAACCGAACGTCGTTTCCATCATGTTCCACCAGTTGAAGTACGAAAAATACTCGTTGTACGGTGCTAGTGCCCCTTCGGTGAACATTTCCCGATTCCAATTGGCAAAGGCTTGAACCGATTGTCCTCCAGGAAATCCAAGACCACCGGCAAGCATTCCGACCAACAGCATCCGTAGCGCCAACCGATCTCGCCTGACGAAAAACGCGTAACAACCGGCGCCGAGCAGTGCCAAAAGTAAACCTCCCCAAGTTTCGCGCCTCGGAGAAAGATCCTGGTCGGGTTCGAAGTACCAATTGTCGGAGAAATAGATCCAGGGTATCTCTTTCGCAGACGGGGCGTACGGTGAGTTAAGCAGCCAAATGCCCAAGAACATCAGCCCGAACATGACAACGAACAGGACGAACATATCGAACGGTCGATACTTGGCGCTACTCAAGCCCATGCCGAGAAACAGTCCACCGAATCCGATCCATACTGCTCCCTTGATTCCAAGTCCGATCATTCCCCACTGTAACGCTTCCCAGTTACCGATCAGGTTCGAATCGTGCGTGAGGCCAACGGTTTGGCCGTAGGTCATTTGACCTCCGATACCGATCGCCACCGTCATCATCGCTGCAGCGCGTGCCGCAGCAAGCGATGTTGCGTTTGGAATGTACAGCATTACGAGAGTAATCGACGCTAGCGCGCCCGCGATCATGGCGCCTGTTTCGTGGCCGTACTGGCCTCGGATTCCCCAGCCCATGCCTGCCGCGGCCGCAGTCAGCACCACTGAAGCAATCAGCAGTCCAACGCTAGATTTCGACGAACCGGATTCAATTGAGTCCATGAATTGCACCCTTGATGGTACCAGAAGCGACATTTGTGAAGTGCGTATCGTACCAAACAATTAGTGCAAATTTGGGGATGTGACTCAACACGTAGCGTCCAATTGCTTTCCATTGGTTTGTGCCCGTCGCTGCTATTGCTCAAGGCGAGCGTCTAGCCAAAGAGCGTGATCGCCCACGTCAGCGTCGTCTGCATAGTCGACGACCAGAGAAATGGCTGACGCGTTTGCCAAATCGACTCGGCAACGAACCGGGGTGCGGTTCTCGCGCCGAACAATATCGCTCTTATACGCCTCGCGCCACGCGTCTTCGTTTTTCAGGAAAACTCGATAGATCACGCTGCCATGAATGCCGTTCATCGGGCGCGTTTCGGTTTGTCCCAGAATGAGTTCGGCGGCAAATGTGCGATAGTTTTTCGTTGGCAGTGAAAAAGTCAAACGAGACGTGCTGTGCATGGCAATGCCTTTTGCCACCAGCTGCGATTTGGAACCATAGCTGAGCTGCCTGCCAAAGACGTCTCGGTCCAGCCCATACGGCAGATGTCCCGATAGAAATGGAACGTATCGATAACTTGCCGGCGCGTGGTCGGAAAGGTAGTCGACCTTGGCACTTAACGGCTGCAGAAATGAAACGACGCGATCTTCTACAGGGCGAATGTAGCGAGCTGATTGCAGAACTGTTCCATCGTAGAGTTCGACCTCAAACGAGTCGTCGTTCAACATGAGCCTCTCAGCAAACAGCTTATCGCCTTCGGAAAGGCCAACGATTGCAACAGGCGATTGCGACGGCTCCTCAGAAAACTTGGGGTCAAATGCCAGCATCACGATCGAATCACGCGGGTACGTTTGTTCGCGAGTACCAGAGTAAAACGTAACACTACGATCGTCCATGGAAACAAAACGACCTCGTACGATATCGCCGCTAGTCAGTAACACTTCGTCCGGGCCAGAACGCGTTTCTAACCTTGCCGTGAGCTTGTCTCGCTGCAGATGGCTGCCTGGCGGCAGAAGGACGATCGCGCGTAGCGAATCGACCGGCAACGATACGTCGCCAAAAACGTCGCTGCGAAAAAACAACAGGTCACGTTCAACTCGACGAATGCTTCGAGTGTTCTGTGCGATAATTTCGGTTCCATCGCAAAGTAACACAAACGGCCGCAGCGCCGGTTTGGCTAAGCTTCCCCAGCGAACGACTGAGTCCGGTGAAACGGTCACTGCTTGTTCTGATTCCTTGCCTGTGAATCTGGCGATGCTGTCCGTTTCAATTTCGGCGACTTCCATGTTGATGTGATTGACATCGCCGACGAGTTTCAGATCGGCCGTTTTCCCGGGCTTCGATGCGTAAAGAGTGATTGCCAACGCTAAGGCAATGCACAGCAACATTCGAAGTTGACGAATCGAGGATGGAGATGAATGTCTCATTCGACACGATCACTTTTGAAATAGAGGAACGTACCGATTCTCCATCTGTAATACGATTAAGGCAACGGCCGTCGCGTAGGCGGGCCCGACTGGATCGACCCAGCGCCCATCCTCCTTTTTTTGCAATCGAATTAAGAGGTCGCGAGTCTTTGGGAACCACTGATCCCAATAGTCTTGACCAGCCTGCCACATTGCCTGAGCTGCGTAAAGAATGCCGTAGTAGAAGTATTCGTGGTTTTCCGAGTAGCCGCGATCATTCGCCGTGGTGATCAGATAGCTCAAAGCGTCCTCGATGCTTTTCCCGTCGTAAATCCCGGCTCCATAGATCGCCACGACGGCAGCGGCTGATCGAGCGAATTCGCTTTCGCCGCTATTTCGTTGATACGCAAAACCTCCATCTGGATTCTGGCAACCCTGGATATACTCCGTTGCAGCACTGATCGTTTTGTTGGGCACATAGAACCCTGCGTTCTTTGCTGCGCGAAGTGCCGTCATCTGACACGCCGTCACCGATATGTCTGCGTCGTTGCGACGCGGTTCGTATCGCCAACCACCATCTTCGTTTTGCGAGTTCACGATGACCTCGACAGCTAACTTGATTCTCGCGCGGTTTGTTGCTGAATGCGCATTCATTCCATGTGTGAGACATAGGAAAGTCGTTCCGAAACCGTGACCGTACATGGGCCGTCGGTCGGCTGCACCCGCGGTCCGGATGAATCCATCGTTGCGGACGTTGTCTAGAAGATAAGACAAACATCGCCTTGTGTTGCTCGCGTAAATGCCTCGCAGCGGCGTGCTTCCGTGACATAGCCAGGCGATCCCAGCGAGACTCACCACGCCGACATTGCGGGAAAAATCGCTGGCTCCAAACGAGCCTTCTTCTCGCTGCAGACCGGCCAGATACTCGAGTCCAGAATCGATCGATTGTTGGGCCGCTGGCGTAATATGCGACTGCGGTCGGCCGCTGTTAGGTTGAGCCTGCACGGTCGCCGCTGGCAGTCCGAACGAAACGCTTGACAGCGCCGTCAGATGCGTGCAGCCAATCTTCATCGCGTCTCGTCGAGTGACCCCGCTGTGCTGTGTCGAACTTCGCGAAATGAACTTCATTGGTCAGACGGCGTTTTATTGGGAAGCTTCGACAGTCGCTTGTAGTACTCTTCAATTTGCGAACGGTATGATGGCAAGAAACTAGGCACGCCGCTTGCATTTAACTTGTCAATCGTACCAGAGGGCAAATGTCCCCACGCTCGGTTCAGTAGCTTCATGTTTTCTTGTTCATTGTCCGAGTGCGGATCGGTAGTCTGGTCGGTGCCGTTGTTGGTGGGTCCGAACGAAGTGTCTGTTTCGGTGCCTGGTTCAGTCCCTGAAAGCCCATCCGTTCGTTCGCCAGGGCCCTGGTTCGCTGAGCTGTGCTGAGTTTGGGAAACTGCTTGATTGTCACCGGAGCGTTTCAGCGTCCGTAGTGCGTCAAGAATTTGCGTCTGCATCGCAATCGTTTGTGTGTCAAGTTTGCCGGTGCGAATGCGCTGTTCTGTTTCGGTTACTAGTTTTACGACATCGCCGACTGTCCCAATTTGCCGACCAGCGATGCCGCGCGATTCTGCGTGGCGACCCTTTTGCTCGCTTGTCGCCTGGGCTTCAACATCATCGAACAACAAGCGATCAAGCTCCGAGTCCTGCGCACAAATCGGCGTGAAAATCAGAATGCCGGTCATCAGCGATGCTAGTGCGAAAGCTTTTTTCATTGAGAGTCCCCGGACAGAATCGACATTACTTGAGCTTGCACGTCGGCGAGTGCTTCACATTGTCGCTGAAGATCGCTGGTAAGTCCACTGCGTTCAATTTCCGCTTGAAGTTCGACGGAACGATCGTTGATTTGTTCTTGAAGCCTAATCGCAAGTTCGATCGAAATAGCGCCCTCGGAGTTGTCGTTTTGCGATTGGTCGTCACCGTTTGCCTCATGGCCTGCCTGTGCCAAGATTGCGGCTAACGCATCGATGACTTGCTGCGCGGCGAGCAGAGGTTCGTCGCCGATTTGTTCTTGTTCGAAGTACTCTAATGCAGTCGAGCCCTTTTCAACTGCAAAATCAATCAGCCGTCGTGCGGTCTGGTCTGACGTCAAGCGAGCAACTACTTGAAGGTCGCTCACGATGACAGATTGTTCTGCGGCAATTTCGTGAAGTTGAATGCGTTCCATGCGTCGGAGTGTCATTCGTTCGCCTATCGAGTTCGCAAGCGATTCTCCGGTCGCGATTACATGGCTTTGCTTTTCCCTTAGACCCGCGATTGTGCTCATGATGTCGCGGCCAGCCGAGTCGTCT
>JAGQPC010000204.1 GCA_020426925.1 Planctomycetales bacterium
AAGCTTCCAGCTTGCGATTGTTTTTTTAGTAGGGGGTTCGTTTTTCCGGGGCCTTACGTCTTATTGAGGTGCAAACGCGATCGCAAGTTTAAAGTGCTTAGAGGATCCCCAAAAACAACAAAGCCGATCGCAAGCTGGAAGCTTACGCCACCTATTCTGGCAAATACGGTCGAGTGAGATTGCGATTGCCGTTGGCCGTGACCAAGATGTCATCTTCCGTGCGGATGCCACCGTGCGATGAAAGCTGGTCAATCAGCTCCCAATTGAATGCCGAAGAATCGGAATTTGAGCGGAACGGGCGCAAGAGCATTTCGATGAAATAGCAGCCGGGCTCGATCGTCACGACGTTTCCGGGCTGCAGCACTCGAGTGTTCCGCAAAAACGGATAGTGCTCCGGTGGATCGATCGTACCGCCGTCTCGATTCGCTTGGCGGCCAGCAATGTCGTGCACTTGAATGCCAAGGTCATGTCCTAAACCGTGTGGGAAAAACGGATGAGTTAATCCTCGATCAAACGCTTCGTCACCGGAAACCTTGAGCACACCGAACGTCGACAAGAACTTGCCGATTTCGCGATGAGCGGTTTCGTGCAATTCGATGAAGTTTAAGCCACGTTGCACTTGTTCGCAGAGATTTCTTTCTAGGTTATCGAAGGCGTCTCGCATTTCTTGAAATACTGGTGCTGCAGATTTCGAGGTCCAGGTTCTCGTGATATCGCTGGCATAGCCGTTGACCGCGGCTCCACTATCGATCAAAAGAACCTTGCCATCGCGTTCCGTTCGCTTGTTGACGTAGTGCAGATACGATCCTTTTTCGTTCAGCGCAATGATGCTTTCATAAGGAAGTTCCGCATCGATGCAGCCGATGGCGATTACATAGGCGTGATGGATTTCGATTTCGCTTCCGCCCGATTCAAAGGCTTCACGAGCCGCTCGATGAGCCTTCGCTGCGAGCTTTGCCGCTTCGTCGATGCAGTCAACTTCGTAATCGGTCTTGATCGTGCGATCCCAATTCAGCCGGGCCGTTAGCAGTTCGTCGGTCACCGCGTTGTCGCTAAATTGCAGCTCTCGGGCGACTTCACACGATTCACCAATAAACGCCAGTCCGTTGACCGAGCCAAGTTCCGCCTGAAATTCTTCCTGCGACGACACTTGCACGAAATCAAACGAATCGATCCAAAACGGAGATTCAAATGTGACCGGTTCGTACCAATAATCTTCCGGAATCAAAGCGATCAACTTCGGCTTTTGTTCCGGCCGAGCAACGACTAAATGCCCCGGACCTGCGAGCGGGACCCAATGGGCGAAATGCGGATTCGAGTGAAACGGAGCGTAAATGTCGTCTGCGAAATAGTAGTGCAGCTGGCCGCTGTGAAACGCGATTCCGTCGAATGGCAAGCCTTCGAGCGTTGCAGAGAGTCTATGAACTAACGTGTCGATATGCTTTTGATAGTTGACCATTTCGTGTCTCGCGGATCGTCGCATGAAGGTTTCCGAGTGTCCAGTGTAACGCTTCGAACGCGACACGCCGACCACGCTAGGCACTGCATTCTGCGCTCGAAAACTTGCTATGCGTCGGGCCGCGGTGGGTTACAATGGCGACATCCAAGGCGTTGGAGATTCGTCACGTAGGGGGGCTTGCATGCGGTCTGTCGGTCACACAATTTCAATCGCTGCGATTGTCGTTACTGTTTCGCTGCTGGCATTCAACAGCGAGGCAAACGGCGAAACACATCGCTTTGTTGAGTTCTTCGATGGCGAGGGTCCGTTCCAGGGCGAGCATCCCGAAGCTCCAAAAGGACTCCACAATCCGGGTTGGGAGTTTCAGTCAGATACGGATGCATTCTTTTCGGACGACGGGCTAGTTTTTAACGACGGGCCAGAACGACCGAGAACGCGAGACAACCAAGATGTAATTTCACGTGACGTTGTGGGCGACGGAAGCTTTCGACACTTCGTCGAAGTAACGGATGTCGAGCTAAATACCGATTCGTCGGCGATGACAGCATCACAGGTTACGCTCGAGCACTACCTTGTATTTGAGCGCGGACAGATTGACTTGGTTCAGGTTTCGGCTTGGTCGCTGGCACAGGAAAACTTGTTTGCGATCGGGGTCGGGCTACATGGCGACTTGCACCTGTTTGATGAATCAAAGTTCCCGGAAATCAGACGAGGCAACAACATTTCGCTTGCCATCGAGTTTGACCAGCAGACACGCCAAATCGTTTTCGAGTACGACTCTGACGTCCAGGATGAGGCAAATGCAATACAGCAGTGGGAATTCGCATACGAAGGATCGGTCAGTGCCATGCAAAGAACGAGACTTGCCTTTTGGGGTGGATCAAACCCAGTAAGTGCTGCTGACGGCACGCTTGTTTACTGGTCGCTAACGGATCTCGACCGTGACCTGCAATTTGCAGATTTCGATTCGGACGGTTCGCTAACAGTGTCTGACGTTGAACAACTCGCAGAGGCCATTCGTGGCGGCGAGTTCGACATGCGGTTCGATGTCGATTTCAACAATCGCCTAAATAGATCGGATCTCGATGAATTCGTTCGAGAATATGCGAAGACGTTTTACGGAGACGCAAACCTCGACGGCCGATTCGACAGCGTGGATCTTGTATTCAAGTTTGCCGAATATCAAGATCGTATTCCGGGCAATTCAACGTGGCGTTCGGGGGACTGGAATCTTGACGGCGATTTCGACAGCAGCGACTTAGTTCTGGCGTTCAAAGATGCCGGCTACGAATCGACGTCCGAGATCTATGCCGTACCAGAGCCAACCGGACTGGCGCTGTGCTGTTGCGCAGCGACGCTGGTCACTTCTGTACGGGGGCGTCGCAGACAGACTCGTTACCCAACGCCGTTTCGACAATGCGCCAATTTGCGTGAGCGACATTCCACAGCCCTGAGCATTCGGCATAGCAAATTCGCCTACTACCGTTCGTGGGCGAGTTCGAACCCTGTCAGCTCGTCCGATTCGATCACTCCATCTCGCAAGCGGATGACGCGTTTGGTTCTGGCCGCAACGTCGTCTTCGTGAGTGATCATGATGATCGTTTTGCCCTCGGCATTCAGATCTTCGAAAAGATTCAAGATCTCGTCCGTGGTTTTTGAATCGAGATTTCCGGTCGCCTCGTCCGCCAAAATGAAGAAAGGATCGTTCGCTAGGCTGCGAGCGATCGCGACGCGTTGCTGTTGTCCACCAGAAAGTTCAGTGGGCCGATGATTGAGGCGATCCGCAAGACCGACACGACGTGCCAGATCCTCACACAGAACTCGGCTTTCATGCCCCAGGACGCCCTGGTAGTGCAGCGGAACTTCAATGTTTTCGAGTACCGTGAGTTGCGGGATCAGATTGTACGACTGGAACACGAATCCGATTCTGGACGCCCTGACCTCTGACAATTGATCGTCGTTCAGGTCGGCGACATTTTGTGGTCCAAGAAAGTACCCTCCGCTGGTCGGCTTATCCAAACACCCCAGCAGGTTCAGCAAAGTACTTTTGCCAGAACCCGACGGACCCATGACAGCGATGTACTCGCCTTGTTTAACATCAAAACTGACCCCGCGCAGCGCGCGTACGGTTTCACCTTTCAGAACGTAGTCTTTTGTCAAATCTTTGACTTGCAGTGCATATTCAGACATTTAGCAACCTAGTACGCCGAATGAATTGGACGATCGATGTCCACCCAGCTTGATCCGTTTAGGCTGCTGAGTAAAGACGACGTTCAGAACAATTGTGCTCCAGGAGTCTGTAGTAGCGATTTTCCGCGTTGTGCGTCGGTGAGCAGCTCATCGCTTTTGTCGAGAAAGCGATTCATCGGCTCATTGACCAAATCCAGCAGCAGCTCGATCGCGGCGTCATAGGACTGGCCCGCTTCACCTGGATGATGCTTTGCAAGAGCGTCTGCGGTACGCACATAAAGCCACGCCAATCTGTACCGAGTACGAATACTCTTTGCGTTCCCCCCGTCCGTTCCCGACAACAGTCTCAGTCGATTGATCGCTTCCTGATAGTAGTTGACAGCGTCTTCTCGTCTGCCTTGAGATTCGACGGCCCTGCCCAGACGTTCGAAGATTGTCGACCGTAGCTCGACGTAACTTGGAACGTTCAAATACGCTTCGTCGAATCGCTCCGTTATTTTTTTTGCTTCCAGCTGCATATCTTCCATCGATTTCGGATTCATCGCGCAGCAGAATGATCCAGAGTACGTTTGCCCAAGTTCATATCGATACTCGGGAGAATCCGGATAATCGCAAACCAGTTCCTCCAAAATCTCGACCGCCCGATCACGAGTGTCACACTGTTTGTTTGGAGAGAAACGACAACTGAGACACTGAGCAAGTGCGAACCGATACTGCGGTTTGGGATCGACCGAGTGGCACAATTCCTCAAGGATATCGGTCGCTCGATGCGCGTATTCCGGCCGTTTTTCTATTCGGTGAAGGTGAGCGTACGCCAGTGCCCGCTCATATTGGGCATCAGCGACTTCGATGCCTTCGAGCAGCTCGATAGCCTTTTTATGGGCGGCCGTGGAATCGGGAATTTGATGGCGTTGGTTGTGGACTTTGCCGATCCCGTTCAAAATCCTCGCGTGCTCAATTCGAATTTCAACAGAACCGTTCAGCTCTGGGCTAATGTGCTGCGCGAGTTCCAAGGCTCGCTGATACGCGAACGACGCTTTGTCGAATTCGCTCAAGCGATATTGAATGTCGCCGACTCGCCGACTCGCGATCATCGCGCGAGTACGCACTTCGTCTGAACTAGATGATTGCTGCGACACTGAATCGTAAAATTCGAGAAGACTCGCAAGCGCGGTTGCTGCGTCCTTGGAAAGCGGAATGTCGAGTCCACTGCGTTGGCCTTCCGATTCACCATTCGCATACGAAAGATCACGAGGAACCTCGACCTCCTGAGTCAATTCATCGTACAGGCGATCAAAAACATCAAACGCCAGCTGGGATGTCGCTTCAGCGTTGCGACGGAACTTCGTCTCTTTGGCATACCCGATCAACGCGAGCGTCGAAGACACAACCAACAGCGTGGCGACGGTGGCTGTCAGCGCCGCGACCGTTTTGTTTCGGCGGCACCATCGAGCCATCCGTTCGATTGGTCCTGAGCGTCGCGCCGAAATGGGCGAATCGTTCAGGAAACACCGTAAATCTTCTGCCATCGCTTTTGCCGATTGATAGCGATCAGCGGGATCTTTTGCGGTCGCCTTGAGCACGATCGTTTCAAGATCGGTCGGAATATTGGCGTTCAGTTTGCGAGGCGGCTGTACGGGATCGTTTGCGACGCGGTGAATCAACGACGCTCGTTCTGATCCGTCAAACGCTCGCTTGAGCGTCAATAGCTCGTACAGTGTCAGGCCGAGCCCATAGACGTCGCTGCGTTCATCGGTTTCATCCCGGAATCTTTCCGGAGCCATATAGCTGAGCGTTCCAACAATGTTGCCAGTCCAAGTGACGTTTTCAGCTTCGATCGCTTTCGCAAGCCCAAAATCCGCTATCCACAAATTGCCATGAATGTCCAGTAGCAGGTTGCCCGGCTTGACGTCGCGGTGCAAAGTCCTGCTCGAATGGGCGTACGCCAAAGCTTCGGCTGCTTGAACGCCAAGTGCTGCGACGCTGCGCCAATATTCGGCACCAAGCATCCGGTAACCGTTGACGCCAGCAATGGAATTAGTGACCTTCGCGAGCTTCCGCCGTGCGACATCACTGTTTAAGTCGGCTTCAGTGTCAGAGCTGGCGGAGACTGCTCCTGAGGCATTTGATGTAGATTGATCTGACGGCTTGTGAGGTGCTACTTCCGACGTGGCGTTTGCAATCGTGTTTGTTTGAGCATTCGCGTCAGGTGCGCGTGCTCGCCCCGATTTGCTCGCCGATCGTGGTTCGCCGGAATCGAGAGAAAAGCGGTTCGTGATTAATGCGTCTGCGTTTCTTCTGGCGTAGTTTGACCGAGCCGAGCTCGCCGGTTTATTGTCGGCCGATTGCCCCAGAACCGTGGCGCGAAGTTCGTTCAGCACTTCGTCGATACCGACGCCTTCAATGTATTGCATCACGATGTAGTGATAACCGTCTTGCTCGCCGACGCCGAAAACTGGAACGACGTTTGTATGGTGCAGGCGAGCCGCAGTGCGTGCTTCACGCTGGAATCTCAGTAATTCGTTTTTTGACCGCAAGCTGTGAGCGGGCAACACTTTCATCGCGACGCGGCGACCAAGCGACACCTGCTCGGCCTCGTAAACGATCCCCATTCCGCCGCGGGCAATCTCTCCAATGATTCGATAGTCGCCCAGCTGCTGAATCTTGAGACGGTCGTGCTGACGCAGAGACTGTTTCTTGCTGCGAGTCAGGCGTTCCATAGTCACGATAGCAGGGAACAGGTCGTGGATCTCGTCCGCGTGCTGCGGATATTGCTTCGCGTATTCAGTCGCGGTAACACGCTCACCAGTACGTAACCGGTTGGCAAATTCGTGCGCGAGTTCGTCGACAACAATGCAGTCGTCGTCCGAACGCTCGCGGTCAGAATGGGGCGGTCGCATGTTCATTTGGCTCGAGGGTACTGAGAACAGATCTTGCACCATTCTACTAACGTTGAGTGCTCAGAACATTCAACATTGGCCGAAATGTCCGCTAAAATGCCGCCGAATCCGCATCAAACCCCGGCCGAAACGATCGCGGAAGCTCGTAGCGGCTTTCCGGATTGGGCTAGCAGACGCCTCCGAAATGCGATGTGGCGTCTTCTCGTGACTTCAACAAGCGGTTTCCAGACGGTATGCGTAAGGCGGTTTCGGATCAGCAAACGCCAAAATAGGTTTGACCGCTTGTAGAGATAAGACATCGCCAAATACGGTAAAACCGACCTCCGGTCTTCTGGACTCCGCTTCCAAATTGAGCGGTGCGAGAAAATCCTCTGGTAGCAACGCTCGTATCCATCCTCGAGCTCGTCAGCGGTCATGTGCTTTGGTCGAAATACAGCGTGAGCCGTGTCGTACAGATTCCAGTTGGTGTGAAGCAACCGGCTTTCCTGTTGCATTTGTAGAAACAGCGGAGTCCCCGGATACGGTGTCATGATATGAAACGTCGCACATTCCAGTCGGTTCCGCTCGACCCAATCCATGGTTTTGTCGAACACCTCTGGCCGATCGTGATCGAATCCAAAGACAAAACTTCCGTTGACCTGGATTCCATAGTCGTGGAGTAATTTAACGCGGCGAGCATAGTCGAGAATCGATGGACTCTTCTTGTTTGCGTCTGCGATGTTGGAATCATTGAGCGATTCGAACCCGACAAATACTCCAGTGCAGCCAGCGAGCGCCATGTCGCGGACGAGTGTTGGATCATCTGCGACGTCTATTGAAACGGCGGCACTCCAGATTTTGTTTAACGGACGCAAGCCGGCGCAAAGCTTACGCAAGTACTCGGGCCTAGAGCCAAGGTTGTTGTCCGTAAATACGGCATACGGTTGATTGTCTGATTCGAACTCGGCAACGATCTGTTCCACGTCGCGCATCATATACGGCATGTGCAACCCGCGCGTTGAGAGATAGCAGAATCCACAGCGATTGTGGCAGCCTCTCGTTGCAATTAGGCTTGTAGTCGTCAGAAAACTGCTCCGCGGCAAAAGATCTCGGCGAGGCGGTGGATCGTCGCGGTACGGCATAGTAAAGCTCGATCTATAGGTTGGGCACAGAGCGTCTCGTTCTATGTCCCGGAGAATCTGCCCCCACAATTGCACACCGTCACCGATTGCCAGTGCGTCCGCATGCGGAGCGCATTCTTCGGGACACGAGATCACGTGCAGTCCGCCGAAAATCACTTTCACACCCTGACTGCGGTACCATTTTGCCAACTCGAACGCTCGTTCCGCAAAAGTCAGGTGGACCGTAATGCCAACAACTTCAGGTAGCGGGCTCGAAGGAGGCGCTCCCTGCAACAGGTTTTCGTCCCAATAGCGAACGTCCCAGTTGTCCGGGGTTGCCGCCGCCACGGAAGTCAGCGCAAGAGTCGGCGTCAACACGTGCTTGCCGAAGCTCGCATGCGGATCCTTTGGGTAGAACGGATTGATCAATAGCGCAGTGCGAGGCTGAATGTGACCGGCTGTGATTGGCGGTATCGCTGGCGCAATGCGCATAGCGCGCGGCATCGTTGATAGACACATCGTCCCCCCTGAGCTTTTCGATTGAATTCGGATTAATGGCCCAAATGTCGCCGAGCCCAAATTCCGTTGTCGGGCCAGGCAAATCGTTACGTCGCTACTTTGTATTGGGTTCGAATCTATCTGTTTTTCTAGCAAGTCGATGACGCGTCTTGCAAGCCAATTGCTCGTCGCCCCAAGGTACACATTCGCAAAAAAGGCGAGTGCCTATTCTGACACTCGCCCTTTTATGTAGGTCAGCCGTTCGAATTACCGTTCAGATCAAGAATTCGAATTCATCGTCATCATCGTCCAGATCCTGGAAAGCGTTGTCGACCAGTGCTCCGTCGATTGAACGGAAGTCTCGCTCGATGACGACAGGTTGCAGAGCCAATTCGGCGCGGCGTTTGGTGGATTCGTCTACGGCCGCGGCCGTTGTAACAGGTTTGGCTTCCGCAACATAATTTCCGAAGGTGAATGCATAGACAAAGTCGGACGTTGTGAAGTCTCCGTCTCCGTCCCAGTCACCTTCTTCGAAGGTTGAGTTGCCTGCGATGTCATCTTCATATTCGCCGGCTTGGAAAGCCAACACGAAGTCGGACGAGTTGAAGACTCCGTCTCCGTTCGAATCGCCGGGAACTCGGCCGGAGCCTTCCGCTCCTGGGCTTCCGTTCGCGGTGCCACTTGGACGCCATCCTTCGGCGGTTCCCCAAGCTTCTAACGCTCCGTTTTCGTTGATGATTTCCAGAGTGTTGCCGTCGCCATCGGTCGACGGATGCCAGCCATCATCGTACTTGAACTGCTGGATGACCGCGGCTGCGGCTCGCAGTGTGATCGTTTCTGAACTATTGCTCAGCCCGCCACTCCACTGTCCGGCAACAGGAAGATTGTCGCCATAACGCATCGCAAACGCCGCAGCGTCCTCGACGACAAGCGCAAATGCACCAGGAGCCAATTCCGTTATGGCACTGTTTGAGAAGTCGAACGAGACACCTTCAGGGTTTCCGTCGACTTGCACCTCTGCCAATTCGATTCCGGCGAGCGAAATCGTTTGGTCGCCAGTGTTGCGGAGTTCGATGAATTCGAAGTCATCCGAATTGTCGTGACCGGCAGCCGATTCTGCGTCGGTTGGATCGCCCGGATTGTAGTTAACCTCGGTAATTCGAAGTGAATCGACGGCACTGACACCGATCGTGCTGGTGACGTTGATCGTGTCGGTAGAGATCAGATTCCCTCGATAGTCGATTGCTTCGATAGCGATAGCGTTTTCACCTGCTGATAGAGGCAGCGTGAATTGCCACACATCCTCAGAGGGCCAGAAGACGTCGGTGAACGGTTCGTCCGTTCCGGCGAGGCGTAAGTGTCGAATATCGACCCAACCTTTTCCTTCCAGCATGATGAACGGCTGGTCGGTCTGCACGTCGTTTCCACCGTTCGTCGTGATTTGGAAATCGACTCGCGGAATGTCTCGTTCCATGTCCGACATCGCTTGCGGAACTCGAGTCCGCATTTTGCTAACGATTTCGGTAAAATCGCCATCAGCACCGTGCGACTTGCCGTCCGCGAGTGCTCCGTAATGCGCCGCCCACTTGGCAACGTATTCCTGCGTGAACGAGGTATTCATGAAGTCAAGCATGTGCCCCCAGTACAGTCGCAGGTTGTGCGGAATATCACGGATCTCGTCGAGCCGCGACACGCCAATGCGCTGTTTGATCGCAGCATCCATTGGGCAGCGGTCACAATCCCACATCAGCGGAATCAGTTTGTCGTCAGCAGGTCGAACGTAGATGCGTAGGTTTTTCGGTCGGCCGAATCCATAGGTATCCCACGCGCCTAAGAACGATTGGTGCGCGTAGTGACGCATCCACAGATCGACGTCCATGACCTCATTCGTGGCTTGGAATAATTCGTCGCCTTCCAAATGGATTGCCTGAGCCAATCTAACTATCGATGCGTAATCGTCTTTCGCTCGATTGCTCTTGATGAGGATGTGCCCGCGATAAAATTCCGGATTGTCGCGTTGACTGGCCCACGAGTTTCCAGTGCCGCCGATGTCTTGGCCGGTATTGACGTCGGTTCCCGTTTTTAATCCTTCGGCGGGTCCGCCACTCGGAACGGTTACGTCGTCCACTTCGAATTTCGTGCCATCGCTTCCGTTTTCAAACTGTTCGTTCAAATACAGGCTCTCGTACCGAGCCAACTGCAGCAGGAATTCATGGCTATGCCCCCGGTTGTTTGCCAGCAAATATCCGATGTCGTCGTACTGGCTCGCCTTGGTTCCGCCAGTTCGATTGATCATCTGCTTGACAACGATTTCACGCAGTCCGTCAAGATCGAATCGAATCGAGTCGTGCACTCCATTAAACGCTTGTGCCGGATCAAGTTCGATTTTGTATCCACTGTTCGGCCGGATGAAGCGGCTGCCTATCATTCGAGCTTCCACGTCGTAGAAGACCGTTTCATTATTGTGGACGAGCGTGATTCCTTTCAGGTCGTTGCTCATCAAGTTGTAGTTTATGAACATGTCACGATCGTCGCCACTCATCATGATCATGCGGAAACTGTCGATCTGAGTTCGAGGACCACGACCATCGTCCACTTGGATCAAGGCACGTGAATCAGCCCCTTCTGCCGGGAACGTGGAAACAGCTCCCTGACCGTCTTGGCCTTCGACATAGAACTGCACGATGTCGCCGCTCTCATGCCCTGGAATAACAGCCTGGTAGTTGCCAGCGTCATTCATTGTCATGTCGACCGTGGTCCAATCCGTGCGGTCCTTGCGCCAATGCAATTTCATTGAGGCAACGGAATCGGGATCCATAGCGCGAATTTGAACTGTGACTTCTTCGTTTTCAGCGGGTGTTACTGGGCTGTGCTGGAGTCCCCCGTAAACGGGGCCGACATTCAATTCGTACGCAGTGTTCTGAGCACCTGGCGTACCTGATCGGTCAGGAAGGTCCATGCGCATTTTGTTTGAGAGTCGATTGAACCAAAGTCGACTGTTCAACTGACTGGCGCCGGCCACCCATTTTGCACGGAACGAGATCTCGTACTCGACACCATCTCTGATACGCTCGTCGTTGGCAAAGGTCGTTTCAGCATGATCGTGGACATACGCCATCGCACCGTCGGCAACGACGTGCAGCGCTTTGTTGTTGGCGTCTGTTGGGTCGGTGACAACTATGCCTGTATGATTTCCGATCAGTCGCCACTTGTCGGGCTCTTCGCCAACAGTGTCTGCTTCAAAAGTTCCATTTTGCATCAGCGGAACTGCGGCACCACCTGGATCTCGGACGACTTCAATATCGTCAATCAAGAACTCACCGGGCCCGAGCAATCCAAAGAGCATTTCGTGATAGCGAACGGCACCGAAAATGTCGATCAACGCAGTGCCGCGGAACGAATGCGATGTCCATTCCGATTCGCTGGAATCGTCGCTGGCAGCCCAAACGGTTCCTTTACTGTTGTCAGCATTCGGGTCAGTTAGCTCCAAACTCACGCCACCACCGTCAGCGTACGCCGGCCATTGACCGCCTTCGTAGTAATGAACTTCGTCAGCCGGATTGTCGTTCGGGTCCATCAGCATGATCCGATCATCGTGATCGCTGAGCTGTCCGCCATAATCGCCGATGATTCTGATGTCCGGATATTTTTGGCTGAGGTAACCTGAGTCCTTCGCGACAACTAAGTACTCGCCTGCACCGATCATGGTTCCATCGGGGAAGTCGTAATCGATCGCGTCATTCAACGACCAGCCGCTCAAGTCGACTGCGCTCTGGCCTTTGTTATACAGCTCAATCCATTCTTCTTCGTCTTTTTCACGGAATTCCGTGCCAGGAATTAGGTCCGTAACCTGTTCACCGGTGACCACTTGTGCGCCGAAGACAATATCGGAGTCGCTGGCATTGCGAGTGTGAACTTCAGCCGAAAGTACATTCTTTCCGATTTGAAGCAGCTCGCGCGGAACCGTAATCCCGGTCGTCAACTCGGCATTGCGAACGCTGGATGAGGCTGTCGTGTCGGGATCCACATCGTCAGGCAAGTTAAAACGATGAATCTCCTGTCCGTTTAAGTAGATAATAGCGCCGTCGTCGATGATGTGATTCATTTGAATCGTATCTGCGGCTGCAAGTTGATCCGCGGATAAATCGAAGTCGGTCTGGAAGTAATAAGTATAGAAAGCCGGATTGTTGCTGGACGGTCGTGGAAACTCGGTATTGAGGGGCTCGGCAAGTGCGGACGTTTCTGCGCCCAACAGCCCTTGTCCCTGCAGCCAATCGGTGCCATTGACCGCGTACGTTTGAGTCGCCCAATCAGCTGCCAGGCGTGCGCCTGTCGCGTTGTACGTCCACTGCGCGTCAAATGGGATCAGTTCGGTGAAATCAAACTGAGGCGGAACGTCCGGAATGGCCAATTCCGGATGAGGGTGGTACATAATTTCGTTGATTACGATGTCACTGCTAACCGCGAACTGATTCGACGTACCTGGCGAAGCAGCACTTGTGTACAGCCATTTGCCGCCATGCGCATCGGACCGCCCCTGCAGTCGATCGCTGACTCGCACTGCGTCCAGCAGTTGGCTCTTGTTGGACGTGTACAGGCCGAGAAAATCATTGTCGGCAGGCTTGAAGCCTAACTCAGCGGCTGCGACCGACATCATTTCCCCCGGATTGAGCGTTCCCGCGCCTAACGCGTGCATCGACTCCGTTTCGCCTCGATTGACGACGGCAATATTGCTCAGGTCGATGGGGTCACTACCCTTGTTCACGATCT
>JAGQPC010000205.1 GCA_020426925.1 Planctomycetales bacterium
CATTGACCTGCACGAATGGCTTGGTGGCGATGAAACGCTCCAGCGGACCTTTAGGATCATTTTTCTCAAATACTCCGCGAGCAATCCAACCTTTCTCGTCGTCGCCATTGGACGTTGCGTAGACGAAGTCATCGACAATCGCCACATTGAAGAAGTTGCCTTCACCCGGGACGGCGGGAGTTTCACCTTTTGCTTCGGTTGCGGCAAGCGGGCCAAACGTTTTCGCTGACTCGACGTTCACCGGATCGGAGCCAACTTCCGGCACTGCGACGACGTAGATTGTTTCATCTCCATCGGGGCGCCCACCGCCGCCAATCACCAATGTTGTCTTGTCTCGAAAAGCCATCGACAGCGGACCGATTTTGTAGGTGGGACCTTTGCCGTAAGCGTCTTCGGGAAAGCCGACGACGACCGGCTCGACGGAATTGCCGTCTTCACGCAGGCGAACGATTCGGCCCGCTCCGCTTTCGGCGATGAATACGGTTCCCGTGTCAGGCTGAATCGCGACGCCTGTTGGATTGTTCAATCCGCTGACAACGACGGTTGGAGTTAGCTCTTCCTGAGCCGACCCGATCATTGAAAAGCAGAATGTGGCACTCCAAGCGATTGCGAATCCTACAAACCGACGGCTAGAAGACATCATATGGAGTGCTCCGTTTGAACAAGTGCGAGCCTTATTGAACCGGCGTCAGCCCGCGCTGAGCTTCAAAGGCTGTGATTTTGTCAGCGTGTGTCAGAGTCGCGGCAATATCATCCAGGCCTTGGAGCAGCCGTTCGCGTCTTGCCGGTTCCACTTCAAAAGCGACCGACAACCCGCCCGAATCGGTCACGACGTTGTTTTCCAGATCTACGGTCAACTGATATCCGGGGTTCTCGGCGACCTTGGAAAAAATCTCTTGAATCGTTTCCTCGGGCAACTTGACGGGAAGCACGCCGTTTTTGAAGCAGTTGTTGTAAAAGATGTCTGCGAACGACGGAGCAAGAACCGCTCGGAATCCGTA
The DNA here is from genome assembly GCA_020426925.1 of Planctomycetales bacterium. Taxonomy (GTDB): domain Bacteria; phylum Planctomycetota; class Planctomycetia; order Pirellulales; family Pirellulaceae; genus JAGQPC01. The sequence continues at coordinate 1,002 of JAGQPC010000205.1, forward strand.
ATCAGCCAGCGCCCAAACCGCGTGCTCTCGGCTGGACCCCGATCCAAAGTTGCGGCCGGCGACCAAAATCGTCGCGCCTTCGAATTGAGGCTGGTTTAGCTCGAATTCTGCATTCGGAGTTTCGTCGTCGTTGAACCGCCAGTCGTAGAAAAGAAACTGACCGAATCCCGTACGCTCGATCCGCTTCAAAAATTGCTTGGGTATGATTTGATCCGTGTCGACGTTTGACCGGTCCATCGTGGCGACCAGTCCTTGATGAGTTGTAAACGGTTCCATTTTTTGTTCTTTCGATTTGGTTTTTGTGTTCGTTGCGTGCGATCGTGCGGAGACTTTTACGCGTTGTATTTCCAGTCTCGAATGTCAACAAAATGACCTTCGATCGCGGCGGCTGCGGCCATGGCCGGCGAACACAAATGCGTGCGTCCGCCTTTGCCTTGGCGACCTTCGAAATTTCGATTGCTAGTGGAAGCACATCGTTCGCCGGGCGAAAGCTTGTCCGGATTCATCGCCAAGCACATGCTGCACCCGGCTTCCCGCCATTCGAATCCAGCCTCCGTGAAGACCTTGTCGAGTCCTTCTTCTTCGGCTTGAGTTTTGACTTGTCCGCTGCCCGGGACGACCATTGCGTTCACCTTCGATGAAACACGATGTCCTTTTACAACTGCTGCGGCTGCACGCAAGTCTTCGATGCGAGCGTTCGTGCAGGAACCGATAAACGCGCGATCGATTCCGACGTCGGTCATTGGCGTTCCAGCGGCCAAGCCCATGTAGTCGAGAGCCGCTTGATACGATTTTTGTTCGACCTCGTCCGATTGATCTGTCGGGTTCGGGATCTTTGCGTCGACGGACATGACCTGGCCAGGATTTGTGCCCCACGTCACCTGGGGCACAATGTCCGCGCCTTGGTAAACCTGAGATCGGTCGTATTCTGCACCCGGATCGCTCGGTAGTTCTTTCCATCGTTCGGCCGCCGCATCGAAGTCGGCGCCTTGCGGAGCGAATTCGCGTCCACGCAGATATTCGACCGTCTTATCGTCCGGCGCGATCATGCCGGCTCGAGCTCCCGCTTCGATCGACATGTTGCAGACGGTCATTCGTTCTTCCATGCTCAAGTTGCGAATGACATCGCCCGTGTATTCCAAGACGTAGCCCGTGCCGCCGTGCGTTGTGATTTGCCCGATCAGATAGAGAATGACATCTTTCGCCGTCACTCCCGGAGCGAGTTCGCCGTCGACACGAAGCTCAAACGTTTTCGGTAGCGATTGGAGCAATGTTTGACTCGCCAGTACGTGCTCGACTTCGCTAGTTCCGATTCCAAACGCGAGCGCGCCGAAAGCGCCGTGAGTCGCTGTGTGGCTATCGCCGCAAACGATCGTCATGCCTGGTTGAGTGAACCCAAGTTCTGGCCCAATGATGTGGACAATACCTTGCTTGCTGTCGTTCAGGTCGTAAAGACGGATGCCGAATTCTTTGCAATTGTTTCGAAGCGTGTCGACCTGTTGACGAGAAATAGGATCGGCAATGGGTAGGCTGCGGTCGGTCGTCGGAATGTTGTGATCGGGTGTGGCAACGGTGAATTCCGGACGGCGAACTTTGCGATTCGCGAGACGCAGGCCTTCAAATGCCTGTGCACTCGTTACTTCATGAACAAGATGAAGATCAATATAGAGAATCGTTTGTTGTCCTTCTTCTGCATGGACGACGTGATCATCCCAGACCTTCTTGAACATGGTTCGAGGAGTTTCCGCGATCATTACAACTCTCTTTCAATACTTCGTGATCAAACCTGTGAATGTCCGAACAAGAACTGTTCGACCAATCCTTGCTGACGCTCTCTCGACACGCGATCGACGCAAAAGGTTCTCGCATGCCGCTGCAGCAAGCGGGCGGCAAAGTTAAACCCCGAATTATAGCTTTTATTTCGCTCTCGACTACGTCTGGAAAAACGAGCGGAAACGGGGCGTGATGGCACGTCAAAAGGCAGATAGAACAGGCAGGGTTGGATGGCAGCGGGTTAAACGATCAACTGGATTCCCGCCAATCTGTCCGCGAAATTCGATATAAGACGTGAGGTCGCAAGCGATCGCCGTCTGGCATCATCGGATGTTCAAAATCGTCGGCCGCCGAACGCGTCATTCCGATCTTTTCCATGACTCGTTGCGAACGCAAATTCAAAACCGACGTAAATGACACGACCTCGTCGAGCTTCAGCTGCTCGAATGCATATTGCAGCGACGCTCGAGCACCTTCGGGTGCGTATCCTTTTCCCCAGTGCTCGGTCGCGAGTCGCCACCCGATTTCAACGCACGGAGTAAAAGGAGCATCGAATCGTGGAATCGCCAGGCCAATGAGGCCAATGAAATCAGCTCCGCTTTTTTCTTCTACGGCCCAAAATCCGAAACCGTGAGCGGCGAAGTGGTTCTTAATTCGATCAACCATTTCGCGAACTTCAGTCGCACACAGCAGCGACGGGAAATACTCCATGACCGCTGTGTCGGCGCTCATTGCCGCGAACGGTTCGAAATCGGAATCTCGCCACGGGCGAAGGATTAGTCGTTCCGTTTCGATTGAAGGGAGGTTTTCCACGGCGAGTCGAACCAAATCACTGATACAACGATACCAACACGGCAGACTGCGATTTCCGCCGTTTGATATCTTTGGCGGTGTTGGCCAGGATTACAACCAAGCGCCACGAGATTTGGAAGATACTTTTCGGTTAACGCCTTCGTCCTCATCACCAAACAACTGATCAATGGCGGCGTCGATATTGTTTTTCAGCGAAATCGACTGATCTATCGGGCTCGCTCCCGAATCGTATCGTCCTTCGGAGAACATTTTAACCAGGTCCGAAGAATCAAAAAGACCGTTTCCGTCCATGTCCCCATCGGCGAAAGTGGCGCTTCCAGGAATGTTGTTTTCGTATCTTGCAGTGGTGAACATCTTCACCAGATCTCCGGAATCGAATCGGCCGTTCAGATCGACATCGCCCGGCGTTGTTTGCAAGATATTGTTCAGAAAGAACTGTACATCGTCTTGGTCCAGGCTTCCATCGCTGTTGACATCACCGACGATATGGACGTCATCGGTATGGACGTCAAAGAACGATGTGTCACGATCAGAATTGGTGTAAATAAAAGCATTCCCTTCGCCACGAGCCGCTCGCATCACAACGTCCACATCAGCGGCATCAACTTGGTTGTCACCGTTCGCGTCTCCAGTGAGAATTCTGTAGTCTTCCACCTCGCCGTCATTGGCCGGGCCCCGAGGCGACAGACCGCCTGCGCTGCTGAGTCGGAATCGTGCATATAGCGGTGACTGTGGATTGTTCGCGAAACCAGGAGTATTGAACTGCAAAGTTTTCACTCCAGGAACGACCGCGACGCTGGTGAAGATTTGATCCGCAGCGTCGAAGTTTCCGTCTCGTCCAAAATCGATCCATGCGTCAAGTTTCCCTTCACCTGAGGAATAGACTTCTACGGTTGCGGTCGAGTTCGGAAGTATTGGGGTGATAAACCGTACTCCGTCTTCATCGTCGCGATTCACGACGTCGTCTCGATCGGCGCCGACTGACGGTTTGCCATTGCGATCTCGATCAATTTCGAGTCCAAGAATCAGGCTCTTGTCGATCGAATGTCGGGCTCCGTTGTTGGCCAGCGTCGTACCGTATGTATCGGGAGCGTCGCCCCAATCGTTCTGTGGTCCTTCGGCGTTCGTGACATTGTCAGCGAAATCGAAGGTGACATGAAAGACTCGGCCCACTTCCATCGTACTTGGGTCGACAATGCCGAATCTCGCCATCAATTCCTGTTTCGTGGGTGGCAGGTTCGGCTCTGGAAGATCGATGGCAAAAGCATTTGTGCCGGAACGCAGGAACTGCATGCTGGAACGATAGCTGATTCACGCCGCCTGAAAGTGGTTCTGCGCTGAAGATTGTTTCAGCCTGTTCAAATTGTCCGTTCGTGTTGAAATCGATCCACGCGGTGAGAGTTCCGTCAACAGAAGCGAGAACGTCGACTTGAGTGACTCCGCCTGGCACGATTGCTGATTGAAAGATGACGCCATCTTCATCACTGGTTGCAAAGTTAGGGATTACGTCGTCACCATCGGCTGCGGCGCTCGGCTGGCCATCGGTTTCTGCATCGATGCGATTACCCAAATGCACAGCCGGGTCGATGATGTGTCGAGGGCCGTTGTTCGCTGCGAGTGTTCGGTAAGAATTGCCGGCGTCGCCAAAGTCGAGCTGGGGCCGCTCGCCTGACACAACCATGACATGATGGTCTTCGACTTCTCCGTTTGGAATGACGTCTTGTTGCAAGACGTGTCCTAAGATTGTTCCGTGTGACGGTCCGAGCAACGGAGTCGAAGTGCTGAACCTCCAGCGAGAGGTCGTTGGTGCAAGCTGGTTTACGCTGGCCCATTGAGGAACGTCAATTTCAAGCGAGTTCGTACCGGCGGTCAGTTGGTGGACGCCAAACACTCGGTCTTGTGTGTCAAAGCCATCTCGCCCCCAATCGATCCAGGCGTTGAGCCAACCATCGACTGTTGCGAACACGTCGACGGTGGCCGTCGTGCCGGGAATGACAGCTGATGTAAATGTTACTCCGTCCTCGTCGTCGTGATCTGTCAAATCGTCGCCGCGAGCGTGCAGCGACGAAATCCCGTTTGGTTCGGCGTCGACTGTGCCCAATGCGACGTCGCCTTCGATTCGGTGGTAGGGGCCGTTGTTGAGTTTTGTCGTTGGATAAATGTCATCGCGAGCGTCCCCGAAATCGTACAACAGTTCGTCGACTTGATCGACGATCAGCACCGCATAATCCTCGACCTCTCCTGTCGGTGCATCGGCAACGGTTAAATCTGTTGAAGCACGCTGAACGGCTTGTTCATCCGAAAACCGGAACCGAGCGAACGTGGGAACCGATGCATCAGGAGTTGCGGTAGTCGGCACGGTAAACGTGATCGTTGAGACTCCTGCGGGGATGACTTGACCGATGAAAACTGCGTCATCCGGTCCGGTCCAATTTGCGTCGCGGTTGTAGTCCAACCACATACTTAAGTAGCCATCGACAGATGCCGTGACGTCGATCGACGCTTGTTGACCGGGAACTAGTGGAGTCGCGAATTGAATTCCATCTTCATCATCGAGCGGTAGACCGTACGCGCGTTGACTGTCGTCACCCGTTGCGTTCGAGTTGGGCTGACCGTCGACTTCTGCATCGACTCTATCACCTAAATGGACGCCTGGCTTGATTGCGTGAATTGCGCCGTTGTTTGACAACAGAGTTGGGTAAGGATCTGGCGCGTCTCCAAAGTCGAACGCTTCTTGGTCGGGTTCGGCACCTTCTTTTGGAACGCCGCAGAAGTTGTCGATGTAGAATTCTTGGCCCCCGACTGTCATCGATTCAATGTGTCCGGTGATCGTCACCGTGTTGCTGGTGACGATCACATTCGCTCCACCAAGCGTTTGTCCGTCTAGCTCGATCAGATCATTGACGTTTTGGAACGAGCCGTTGACTTCGAGGTTTATGTTGCCGCCGAGATCGGCGTAGTTAAACGTCAGCTCTGCGGCCGGAGCTCCCGACACACTCAGATTGATGTTGTTCAGGTGAAGCTCTTGCCCGGTCGCTGCATGCTCTCCATTTTGGATCTCGGCAAATCCGTCAACGTATAGATTGCCGTCTTCGGTAACGAACGGTTCCAAAGTTGCGTGGGCTGCCGGTTCAAACGGTGTGGTAAGGGCCGATCCGACCACTCCACTAAACTCAAGCGGCAGATTGTCAAAGGAAAAGCAAAACGCGTCTCCCGCCAGTAATTGTCGGGTTTCGAGCGTTTCGATACCTGTTTGCCGCTTGGGGCTCGATTTTCTGTGTTTGATTCGGAACATCGCGGGGGACTCCCATTTTCTAGCTTTAGATTGGTGAAGACTGAATTCCCAAGAGCTAGTTCAGGTATGCGAGTCGCCGATGTTTCTTGCACGGATTGAGAAAAAAAGTTTTTTGAAGCTTTTTGTGAATCGCGTGAAAGATCTGTGGAGAGCGCGCGTACCTGATGGTAGCGTGCTGAAATCGTCGACTTTGCGGATCGCGAATGTAGAGCAGCTACTAACCGCTTGTGGATAGAGAGGTCGACAGTGAGATACTATGATTACAAATAGTTAGCGATGGGGACTGTGACTCACATGTAAGGACCCGATGCCAAATTCGCCGTTGACGCGTTCAAGCTTGCTGATTCGAGTGAGAAATTCGTCTGATGCTAATGCGTGGACAGAATTCGTGGAGATCTATGCGCCGTTGGTTCACGCTTACGGCATGAAGAAAGGTTTGCAAGACGCGGACGCTGCCGATTTGGCGCAAGACGTTTTAACATCGGTCGCGAAAGCGATGCCCTCGTTCGACTATGCACGTGATCGAGGGAGCTTTCGAGGTTGGTTGTTCACGATCACACTCAACCGGCTTCGCCGTATGGCAACTCAAAAACAACGGCAAGTCGTTGGCAGTGGAGAGTCGAACGTGCACGAAGTGTTGCTGCAGCACCCGGACGCGCCGGCCGATGAGGATGCTTGGAATCGAGAACACAAGAATAAACTTTTTCAATG
>JAGQPC010000206.1 GCA_020426925.1 Planctomycetales bacterium
GATTTGTTTTTGCTGCTCGTGTTCACCGTTGCCGTGTGCAGGATTTGGAGCATCCCCATAGGTGTCGTCGCGTTGCTCGCTTTCGGCCTCAGCTATCACGAACCCGGCGCTCCTCGGTTTGCGTGGCTGTTTCTATTGTTCCCGGTCGCGTTGCTAAAGGCTGTTCCGGAAGGGAAAGCAAAATCTGTAATCACCGTTTGGAAGTTCGTTGCTGTAGGGCTGCTTGCCTTGATTCTGGTCCCATTCATAGCGACTCAAATTCAATCGACGATTTATCCGCAACTTGAACGGCCAGGAGTGAAGTACGTCCACGGAAACTTATTCACAGCGTTGAGCGGTTCAACTCACAGATTTGACAGTGTTAGTAGCCGCATGGCTGGAGCTGAAGCTGCGGCGGACACCGCAGTCAGGGAAGCCAGATTCAAAACGTCGAACCTAGCTTACGATCCGCAGGCTCGCATTCAAACGGGACCCGCTCAGCCAACTTGGTCGTGGAACGTCGTGCGGTGCTTTTGGAATGGGCCGGTAACCGCTACGCAAACGATCCGACCGATTCTGATTTCAATGCAAATGCATCGCTTGCTGACCATCGTCAGAGTATCGCTCTTGCTATGCTTGGCCGCGCTGATTATTCGCCCGCGAAAGATTTCTCTTCGGCCAGTGAAGACGGTTGCTGCGGCGATTGTTGCGTTGTGCATGGTAGGTCAACCAGATCAGGTTGCCGCAGACGAATTCCCGAGTGAACAAATGCTGAAAACGCTGCGAGAGCGAATGCTGCGTGCTCCAGATGTTTTCCCAAATGCCGCCGAGATTCCTGCGGTGAATCTGGTGGTCGAAGACACTCGAGTCACGATGACTGCTGAAGTGCATACTGCAACCGAAGTCGCAGTGCCGATGCCTGGCGAATTGCCCGTGTGGTCGCCAGTTTCGGTCACAGTCGGGAACGAGCCAGCACAATACGTGTGCCGCAAAGACAATTTCTTGTGGGTGGCGTTACCGAAAGGCGTTCATCTTGTGAAGGTCGAGTCGCTGCTTCCTGATGTCGCAGAGTGGGCGTGGACATTTCACTTGAAGCCCCACGCAGTGACCGTCACGGCTCCGGGCTGGTCCGTGACTGGAATTGGGCAAAACGGCGTACCGCAGGAACAGCTTCTTTTTTCGCGGCAACGAGAGGCAACTGAAGAAGCCGCGTATGATCAGAAAGACTTCAGCAGCATACTCGCCGTTGATCGACATTTGGAAATCGGATTGATCTGGCAAGTAAGAACTGTGGTGACTCGATTGTCTTCGAACAAAAAGGCTGTGTCACTGAAAGTCCCACTGTTGCCATCCGAAAGCGTGTTGACTCCGAATGTTGAAGTTGACAACGGAGTCGTTGAGGTTTCACTCGCCGCTGGTCAGGAGGAATACTCATGGCTGAGCGAACTGCCGCGAGGCAACGATGTGCAGCTGCAGACTCGGGCGACCGATACTTGGGTCGAACGCTGGCACCTGGTTACTTCGCCTGTCTGGAACGTGTCGCGTTCTGGGCTTGAACCTGTATTCGAATCGCAAGAAACGGCTTTGATTCCTGTGTGGCATCCGTGGCCGGGCGAAACCGCGACGCTTTCGTTTAGCAAACCGCAAGCGGTAAGTGGAGACACAATGACGGTAAAACGTGTCGATCACACCGTCACGTTAGGACCTCGTCAGCGAGAAACTTCTCTGGAACTAGAATTGGAATGCAGCATCGGCAGCGACTTCCGAGTTGACATTTCTCCCGATGCAGCGATTTCGTCGATCGTACACGATGAGCGTCCAATTCCTGTGCGTCGCGATGGTCGCAGCGTGCTCATCCCAGTGCGGCCCGGCCAACAGAAGATCCACATCAGATGGACGTCGAATGAACTTCTTACAACCAGCGCGACATCGGGCGAGATTTCTTTGCCTGTCGAGGCGTCTAATTCGACGACGGTTGTTCACGTTCCCGAGAGCCGGTGGATTTTGTGGACGAATGGCCCACTTCGTGGCCCGGCGGTCCGATTCTGGATCATTCTGGTTTTGGCTGTGCTGATCGCAATCGTACTTGGCAGTTTCAAGATTTCGCCGCTGCGTCGCTTCGAATGGGTGCTGTTGGCGATCGGTTTGACGCAAGTGCATCTGACGGCAGCATTCGTCGTGGTCGCGTGGCTGTTTGTTGTGGCGAGACGAGGTAGCACCGACGTCGACAACATAAAACCGTGGAGATTTAATCTCCGCCAAATCGGAATCGTGTTCTTGACTGTAATCGCGCTGGGGGTATTCGTCGTGATTGTCGGCGCGGGCTTACTGGGCAATCCCGACATGTTTATCGTTGGGAATCGATCGTATCGCCATTACCTCAACTGGTTTCAACCTCGAATTGGCACCGATCTCCCCGTCGCGACCGTTGTGTCCATTTCCGTGTGGTACTACCGGTTGTTGATGCTCTTTTGGGCGCTCTGGCTTGCTGCGTCCTTGATCCGCTGGCTCAAATGGGGATGGGAGCAGTTCAGTCACGGCGGAACGTGGAAGCGATTCAAGCCCGTGATCATTGAGGCGGCTGCTGTTGCAGCTGAGCCGAACGCGTAGCCGCACGTTTCGTCGCGATCTGCACGTCATTCGCACGCGCCGACGTATACCGGGGCCATTGTTTATCGAATGATACCTGGCCGTTTGTGATTGCGGTTCGTTCCTCCAGACCGTATGCTCAGCTCACTACGAAAGCAGTTCTTTCTGAGGAGCATCATCTATGAGCTTGCGTTCTAAATCACTTTCTCTTTGTTTGGCGATTGCTGTGAGTGTTTCACTGCGTGCGGCCGACACGACTTGGACCGGTGCGACAAACAACAATTTCTTCGATGCAGGCAACTGGTCTGCCGGAGCACCTGGATCGACTGACGATCACGCGTTCATCGATGGTGGCGCAAACTTGCCAGCCACAATCGCAGCCAACACCGGGACCGTTCAACTCGGAGCATTTTCACTCGGCTCACTCGACGCTGGTGGGCATGTCATTCAAAACGGCGGAACACTCGTTGTTTTAGGCGATGACATTGGACAGGAGTCTCAGATTGGTGACACTTCCGAGGAAAGTTCCAGTTGGATCATGAATGGAAATGCGACCATTCTTTACGATGACCCGCTCGGCGAAGGCGGATTGGACACAGACGGAACGGGAAAAGATTTTGACGTCGGCAAGAGCACTCCGGAAGGCGCTGTCGGCCGATTGGAAATGCACGACGACTCTATCTTGCGAATCTCCGACGATCTAAAAATCGCGGATGGCGATGGCGGTCACGGCGAAGTGTTTTTGGATGGCAACGCACAACTGACCGTCGGTAGCGGCATCAGCGCCTCAGGCGTAACTTCGATCGTCGTTGCGGGCAACTCGCTGCTTGCAACAGGAAATAGCGCCGGCCCCGGTTCACCATTGGGAAGCACGGACGAAGGCTATCTGACACTCAGCACAGGCGGTGGTGAATCGGCAACGGTCGAAATCCGCGATTCAGGAAGACTGTACGCTAGAACGCTTCAGCAACGAGGTGGTGAAAGTTCGATCACGGTTCGAAACAGCGGCGAATTTCACATCTTCGATTTGTTTGAGCATGAACTGCCGAACCTTGGAACCGCTACAGTAGTCGATTCGACCAGCGGTCCGGCTCGCACCAGCCACGTTTCGTCTGGGGAAGATTCTGTCACTACAATTACACTTTTAGATGACGCAATCATGACGGTTGATTCGGACTTAGAAGATTCGGGATGGTCTGGATTGGCGCTTTCAGGCGGAACTAACAGTGGTGGGAACGCAGGTGGCGGAATAACGGTTCTAGAAATCGCCGACAACGCAACGTTTCTGATCCAGCAGGACTTGCACATGACGATCGGCACAGGTGAGTTCGCCGAATCGACTCTGAAAGTTTCTGGTGGGGGTGCGACGATCAACATTGGCGGTGATCTGCGAATGGCATTGGACGATTTCGAAGAAGAAAATCTCGGAACCGCCACGTTGCACGCGGAACTGACCAGCAACTCGCATTCGACTGTGGTCGTTGCGGGCGAAGCCATTATTGGAAACGGCAATTTGTTGGTGACGTTCGGCGGCTATTCACCAACGGGCGGTGAGTCCTACAGCTTGTTAACTGCTTCCAAAGTGACAGGTAGCCAGTTCCGCGACGTCACACTTCCTCAGTTGGCCGATGGCCTGTCGTGGGATTTGATTGTTGGCGCGGACTCCGTTGTGCTGAACATTTTGGGCGGTGGACTGCTTGGCGACTTTAACGGCAATGGAACGTTAGATGTCGGCGACATCGACATGCTCACAGTGCAGTCAGCAATGGCTTCGACCGATACCAAGTTTGACTTGAACTCAGACGGAGCGGTCAACAAAGATGACGTCACGATTTGGGCAAAGGACTTGGCCAACACTTGGATCGGTGATTCGAATCTCGACGGGCAATTCAACAGCGGCGATTTCGTCCAAGTCTTCTCCAAAGCAAAATTCGAACAAGACGTCGATGCGACTTGGTCGGACGGCGACTGGAACGGAGACGGCCGATTCAACTCTGGCGATTTCGTTCTCGCGTTTTCGGACGCTGGTTATGAAAAAGGAGAAAGGCCCGCTGCCGTGCCTGAGGTAATGCCACTGTCCGGCGTTGTAATTGGATTGCTCATCGGTACGATGCGCGTTCGCAGAAACGATCAGTAGTCATCTGTTCGTGGTCAAACCGCGAGGCTTGTAGATCAGCCTCGCGGTGACGTGAGTGCCGGCGCTGTCTATGCGAGCACCGGCTCGTGGTCTGCGGTGTAGACGAACAGCTGATTCAGCCCGAACAAGAACCGTTTGTAATCAGACATCTTCAATTCGCTGCTGGCGGAAATCTGGTTGAGAGCGCTTTTCCCAAGAAACTCTTCGTGCTCGTCCGCGCCATCGGGACTGCAGATCCGGATCTTGCTCAGGAAATCGTGCAGCTTGCGGCCAACGGGATGAGGCGTCGTGCCGATAATTCTCCCACCGCTTGCCAACAGCTTCGAAAAAGTTTCAACGAACGCGGCAGGCTCTGTAATGTGTTCCAGGAATGCGATCATCGTGATGCAAGTTGGCGGCTTCGGGAGCCACTCTGAAATCTGCCGAGGCGCATCGTCGTCTAAAAGGTCGACCGTAAGAAAATGAGCAGCGTCTTTCGTTTCCGCGCAGCCGCGCGAGCCAAACGGAATGCGATCGACCCCAAAGTACTCAGTTTGCTCAGGCAAGAATTTCCCTAAGTAACCTCCGCCACAGGCGAGGTCGAGCACCACGTCATTTTCGCCGATCAAGCTCGCCACTTGCCGCAACCTTTGATTGCGAATGTACGGCGAAAGTAGCCCCTGGACTTCTTGATTTGATTGTTCGCTAGTCATGCGAAATTGTAGATTGCGTTTGCCAATATCCGAACGGAATCGACCGTCGTAGCGCGGTCAAACCGATTGTAACGATCGGCAATCTATTCGGAGGCCGATTGTGGGGCCTGTGGTCGGCGGACGAATTGATGATCCGTTTGTGCATCGCGAAAAAGTTAAGCAGCGGAATCGAAACGCGGCGAGAACGATATTTTTCCTATCTGATGCAAAATTAAACGAAGTTATTGCGAATGCCGTAACTGCTTTGCTGCATTGAGGTTAATTGATTATCCTTGGACGAGGCGGCCGAAGAATGGTGAAGGTCGTGGCCAAGTCTTTCTTGTTTGTGGCAGCGCCGAATTGTGTCCAGGAACCAGTCAACTCGCATACTGATTGAACGCATCCAGGGAGGGGATGAAGCAGCGAAAAACGAGCTGTACCACCGTTGCTTCGTCCCTGTCTTATTCCTGGTCCGAGTTAATTTGGGCCGGAAATTGCGAGCCAAACTGGAGTCCTGGGACATCGCACAAGAAGCGTTGCTCAAGAGTTTGCGTGACTTAGAACAATTTCGCTACGAAACCAACGATGCATTTCGTCGTTACTTATCGCGAAAGGTGATCGAAGTTATCCGCGATCAAGCCGACTACTGGTCCGCCGCGAAACGGGACGTC
>JAGQPC010000207.1 GCA_020426925.1 Planctomycetales bacterium
ACGTTCGGCAATATTCGCTTGCGCAATGCGATGGTTCCCGGCGTGGAGGGTCCCTGGACAATTCACCAACCCAGCGGCGACAAGATGACTATTTATGACGCGGCTATGCGCTATTTACAGGAAGGTACGCCGTTGGTGGTAATCGCAGGAAAGGAGTACGGCTCGGGCAGTTCCCGAGATTGGGCGGCCAAGGGGGCTGCATTATTAGGTATCAAGGCAATTATTGCCGAGAGCTATGAACGCATCCACCGCAGCAACCTTGTTTGTATGGGTGTGCTGCCAATGCAATTCAAGGATGGCGAGTCGGCGCAGTCGCTGGGTTTAAGCGGCAACGAAACCTTCACGATTACCGGACTCAGTGACGGAATTGAGCCGCGGCAAATTTTCAGCGTGTCAGTGGTTCGGCAAGACGGCTCTCGGTCAACCTTCGACACGATGGTGAGAATCGACGCACCTGCGGAGGTCGAGTATTTTGCCAATGGCGGTATCCTGCAGATGGTCTTGCGGCAATTGCTGCCGACCTGACGGCCCACAAGTGTGCCGCCGCAAAACTAGCGATCGTGTTGGCTGAACGGGACGCATCGCCCAGAATCTTGAGGAACTAACGCACACGATCGAAGAGAACGCCCGTGTGAAATGGTGTTTCGATTCACACGGGCAATCGCCGAAGCGATTTGCGAGACTGCGATCGAGCTATGGGCTGAATTGATCGTGATTGGAACGAGAGGTCGATCGGCGATTGCTGCCGTAGCAGAACTCGTCTGGGCTTCCGGCAATTGCCAGTGTGAAACTCTGATGAGCCCGTCAGATCAAAAAACCGTTTATCACACATTATGCTGCCATCACTACGGCTGATGTGGACTTCCTACAGCCGTTATCACTCGCGTGGGCGATTCTTGCGTTCCCCGGCACATCACATTCTCGATCCCCAATCACCTCGCGAAGGCTATCTCGGTGCGACCGAGCATTGGCGAGAAGTTCGAGCGTTAACGCGTGAGCAGTGGAGTCGGAATCAATACGATTTGCCACCGATTCTACGACGCGCACGATCCGCTCTTGGTCTTTCAACACGCTTGGAGCGAGATAGGCAAGCGACAAATCGTTGAGAGCTGTAAACTTCATCGGAAACGCACCACCCTCGACGCGACCGCGGCGTTCCATTATTAGCGAGCCAACTCGATCCGCGCCTTCCGACTGCTCATCGGCAATATTCCGGATCGCATCACGTAGGCATTCGTCGTCAGGCGATCCCCATGGCTTTGCGTACCGCAAGTAATTCGCCAGCGAGAACTTCGCCGTAGCGTATAGCTGATTGAGAATCCGTAGCGATTGTTCGTTGCTCATGACACTTTGGCCTTCCTCGCCAGTGGCGGCGGTATCGGTGACTGAAGAATTGCTCTGCGTCCTCGGTCCACGGTCTTGTTCGATAACATACCGAGCAGGTAGATACGTCCGACGCTTTTCCATCGCTGGTGGTACATCCGACGACGAAGGATTCGTCATGGCGGATGGGTGTTCTAACCTCCATAACGCTTTCAATAGCTCCTGCCGACGCGCGAATCCAGCTTCCTGTTCTAGCTTGCACGTTAAGTTTCCGTACGTACTGTTCGCGCCAACGTCATTTGTGGGTGTTGCTGCTTTCATCATTTTCGTGGATCTCCTAAGTCACAGTATCGCAATCCGTGTACCATTCCTTATGCTCTAGCTCAGCTATTCTGAGTTACGCAGAAGATTGCGTATACTTCGTCTCCGCTGTTATGTACCAGCCCGGTCGCACTCTATTTTTCTGTCGCCTAGCATTGTCGGCGTCAACTCGCGTCGACAGTCTCTGGCGCCACCGCTGCAAAGGCGTACAGTGGCTTGGATCTTGCCAAGCCACCGCAGCGGCACGCTTCTAATTCATTCGCTCCGTTGGAACGACATTTGCCATTGTCTTCAGGTAGAGCCAAGGCGAAACGAAGCAATTGCTAATGTGAAAGGAGTAGTGTCATGGACTTAGTTGTTTCCGGCGTGATGAACAAGAACGTCGTGGCGGCGAACGCCAATATGAGTCTTGAAGAGCTAGGATCGCTGTTTGTTGAACACCGGTTTTCTGGCTTTCCAGTGGTCGACGATGACGAGCTCATAGGAGTTGTGACAAAGTCCGATTTAGTTAAGGGCTTGTACCCGCAATATGATATTACGAAGGCGACGTTCTCAGACGCGAACTGGAGCCAGATGATCGCCAACTCACTTGGCAACATCGCGTTGACAACATCGGTTGCCGACGTAATGACGCGTGACGTTATCACCGTCAAGCCGCAAGACAACCTGCGCGATGCAGCCGACCTGATGTACGAAAACCGCATTCACCGCGTTTTTGTTGTCAAGAACAATAGGTTGGTTGGTGTTCTTGCCCCATTCGATTTTGTGAGGCTCTATTCGCGCAACCGGCTCATTGCTGGTCGCAATACACCGACGCTCGACTTCTAGCTGAATTTTGCACCGCGGACATGCTCCATCGGGACGTTGACTTTGTATCGACACAGGAACGGAGAAAGCGATGATCAAGTGCTTAATGCGGTTCCTCGGGACTTCCGCTGATGCCCGAGAGGACAGAGAACTCAATAAGTTCGATCCAATCTACGGCTTGCCCAAACGCTCGCTCGATGAATGGCTTTCGCGAAATCCGTCGCTCAAGAGAGACTACGAAGCCAAGCTTCGAGCCCGTGCGCTGCGGAACCGCTGAGTCCGCAACTAAAACCACAAGACATCTTTCTTACTTAAACCCCAGCGACCGGAGCTCATCCAGTACAACGAGTCGCATCAAACACCCGCACCAACCTGCATTGAAGCGAAATATGGACGAAACGCTCGAATCAACACTCTGGAACATTCAACAACGCAACCTCGGTGAGCCGGAATTTATCCAGTCGGTCAAAGAGGTGTTAGCGTCGGTTGGGCCGTTGTTGGCCAAGTATCCAAAGTTTGCCGAACAAAAGATCATCGAACGAATCTGTGAACCCGAACGCCAGTTGATCTTCCGCGTGCCGTGGCAGGATGATCGCGGTGAGGTTCACATCAATCGTGGCTTTCGTGTGCAATTCAACAGTGCTCTCGGGCCGTTTAAGGGCGGATTGCGATTTCATTCGTCCGTCAACTTGTCGATCGTGAAGTTTCTGGGGTTTGAACAAATCTTCAAGAACGCACTCACTGGGATGCCGATCGGCGGTGGCAAAGGCGGCAGTGATTTTGATCCGAAGGGACGCAGTGACGACGAGGTGATGCGGTTCTGCCAGAGCTTCATGACCGAACTGTCGCGTCATCTTGGCGAGTACACCGATGTTCCCGCAGGCGACATCGGAGTTGGCAAGCGGGAGATAGGGTTTCTGTTTGGTCAGTACAAACGAATCAGCAACCGCTACGAATCAAGCGTCTTGACCGGCAAAGGACTCGGCTACGGCGGAGCGTTGGTTCGCACCGAGGCTACGGGATACGGACTCGGCTACTTTGTTCAACAGATGCTTGCAGCGAGAGGCGAATCGCTCGATGGCAAAACGACTCTGGTATCTGGAGCGGGAAACGTCGCCATCCACGCGATTGAAAAAGTGACGCAGTTGGGTGGAAAGGTCGTCGCTTGCTCCGATTCCAAAGGCGTTGTTTACGACGAGGCAGGCATTGATCTGCCGACGCTGAAACGAATCAAGGAAGTCGAGCGGTTGCCGATCGAATCCTATTGCCAATCAAGGAAGCAAGCTCGTTATCAGGCAGGCGGCAAACTTTGGGAGATCGAATGCGATGTTGCACTTCCCTGCGCCACCCAGAACGAACTCACGGGAAAAGACGCCGACGCGCTGCTTCGAGGTGGCTGCAAGGTTGTCGCCGAAGGCGCGAACATGCCGACGGCCCCCGAAGGCATTGAAAGGTTTATCAATGCGGGGATCGCGTACGCACCTGGCAAAGCAGCAAACGCCGGCGGCGTCGCTACCAGTGCCTTGGAAATGCAGCAAAACGCTTCTCGCGACGCTTGGTCGTTTGAGCACACCGAGGGCAAACTGGCCCACATCATGAAGGACATCCACGATCGTTGTTTGAGAACCGCGGACGAATTCGGTGCTCCCGGCAACTATGTACAAGGAGCGAATATCGAAGCATTCACGAGGGTCGCCGGTGCGATGCAATCGTTGGGATTGATCTAGGAAAGAAACTCCGTGGCGGATCGGCACGCGAAGGTTCGGTTCATGTTTCGTCATGAAAGGAACCAAGCGCCGGCCAGAAATGCAATCAACTTAGTAAGAGAAGCAAGTGTATGAGTGATCAGCAAAAGGCGGCTTTTTCTGTATTGGATTTAGCTTCGCGCAAAGACACAGACCAAGGCGCTGCGCCAGCATTACAGCGTTCGTTAGCCCTGGCCCAACATGTTGAAAGTCTGGGGTTCACTCGATTTTGGGTGGCCGAGCATCATAACATGGACGCGATTGTCAGCTCAGCAACTGCAGTTTTGATCGGGTACCTTGCGGCAGGTACGCGGCGGATTCGAGTCGGTGCCGGTGGGGTGATGCTACCGAATCACGCGCCTTTAGTGATTGCCGAGCAGTTTGGTACGTTGGAGGCGCTGTATCCTGGGCGAATTGATCTGGGCCTCGGTCGAGCACCGGGGACTGATCCAGTGACCGCGCGTGCTTTACGTAAGCGTCGCAGTGGCAGTTCTAATGACTTTCCCGAAGACATAGCCGAGTTGCAAATTTTCTTAGGGCCACGCGACCCTGGTCAAAAGGTTATTGCGATGCCAGGCGTGGACAGCAACGTGCCGACTTGGCTATTAGGTTCCAGTACATCCAGTGCGAGATTAGCCGCAGAGAAGGGTTTGCCGTACGCCTTTGCTTCGCATTTTGCCCCACGCATGATGATGCATGCCATCGAGCTGTATCGTCGCCAGTTTAAGCCATCAGCGTTGCTGGACGAGCCTTATCTGATGCTTGGAGTGCCCCTTGTCGCGGCGGATACCGATGCGGATGCAGAGTTCTTAGCCACCACCACCTTCCGGCGCATTCTGGCCTTGGTTCGTGGCCAAAGCCTGCTGATGCGTCCACCAGTTCAGAGTATGCA
>JAGQPC010000208.1 GCA_020426925.1 Planctomycetales bacterium
CGAGACCTGACTTGGACCTTCGGGACCGGCCTGCCGCCATGCGTAAGCCAGCTCCTCCATGCCGAACGCATCGCCTTTTCCCAGATAGCGAATCGTGCGGTGGCCATTGCCGTATTGATGACTGAGCCGCGCGAAACCGGACCGAATCAAAATCAATCCGTCCGCGTAATGACCTTCGTTAGCAATCACTGGCTCGCGTTTGATCCGTTCGGCAACATCGAGCTCTTCCATCGACTTGTACGACGTGTGCCAATCAAAGCTGCCGTACGTTTCGAATTGAGTTGCCGCGACGATCCGTTCCAGGTCTTCGGGAGAAACTTCTTTCAAGATCGGCGTTTCGCGAAGATGGTGCTTCAAGCTGTTTTCGCGATACAGACTATGAATGTGATTCTGCAACGCGGGATCACGTTTCATGAACTCTCGCAAGCCTTGCCAACGAATTTCGAGCAATTCGGTGTCGTCCGACATCGCGAAAATCGTCGCCGTCCGCGGTGTGCGAGAAAGCGCGGCGACTTCGCCAAATACCTCGCCGGTTTTTAATTCAAGCGTCCGATGCGTGCTCAGAACGCCTGGCACATCTTGCAAGAACACTCGCGTTTCTTCGCCGTCCTGCCGTTGCCCGGTAGAGGCTTCGGCTTCAGCATCGGCGTGGTACGTTCGGGCCTCTGGATACTTGTGATTTGTGAACAGCTGCGCCAATGCACCGAAGAAGCTTTTCCCGCTCGGTTTCTGCCGCCCCAACATTGCGGGCGACAGTGATGTCAGCGCGACTCGGACAGTGCCATGCAGAATCATGAACGCGCTGTTGCCGTAGTCGCCTTCGCGAACGATCAAATCGCCGGCCTGATAACGATTGATGCGGCAATCGTTCCGCAAGATGTCGGGCAGTGAGCACGACGGAAGAAATCGATCGGGATCCATTTCACTGAACGGCGAAACGACGAGCAGCCTCGCCAGTTGCGATGGATCCACCGTAGGACCGAAGGGAACATCCCACCGCTTCGGTCGATCGATCATCACATCCTTGCGTAGCATTCTGACTCCATTCAGACTGCACGTTCGCTGATTCCAAATGCGAACGAGTTTGTTTTTCTATTTGTACTTCGATTTGTCGGGCAGCAGGGCGTCGATCGCGCCAAGTTCTGTGCCACTCGCGGTCTTTGCAAACTCAAAACCACAATCGGCGATCTTGTCTGCCGCAGCAATCAGTTGGTCCTTGTTGTCCAGTTTTAGCTCGACTTCATTCGCGGCGTCGACGGCTTGTTGAAGCGTCGGGTGATTCAAGTGCGACTGAATCCACGCAAGCTTCTTACGCATCGTGTTTGCACGAAGCGCACTCGTGGTTGCGAACTTCGCCTTTGTCGTGGCTTGAGCCGTGGCTCGCAAGCTGAACTCTAAATCGGCCAGCGTTCCCGCGATATACATGACTCGCAAACGTTCCGTGGTGGACGGTGAGTTGTGCTTTCCGTCTGACGCCACGAAGTTGTGGTGCACCATTCCTTGCGACCAGGCGACCAATTCGAAGTCGAGACTACCGGTCGGGTGTTGTCCGACGTTCACTAAGTTCTCGTCTGGCGTTGTGTGGCAGTTTAAGCAGCTGCGAGCAACCAAGTACAGGTTGCTGGGATTTCGCATTCCATTCGCGATACTCTTCTCGCGACGCAGCGTTTTATGCTCGGGTGTTTCTTGAAGCTTCGAAATATTTGGCCCGCCGTAGTCGTTGTGAATCTTGATCCAGTCTTGTGACGCACCGTGACAAGATTCGCACGAGATCCCCGAAATCGCCTTCGTCGCACCACCGTGATCTTGTTCCGTGTAGTGGCACTTGAGGCAGGTTTCTCCACGTTTGATCGATCGCAGTCCCATTCTTTCCGCGATCTGTTTGGCTTCCGGCTTGCGATGCAATTTTTTGAAGGTGTCGTAGTGTGGCGTCTTCTTCCAAACCGCGATTTCGGCGTCGTGGCACTTCGCGCAAGATTCCGCTCCCAGCACTTTGCTCGGATCGTTGTGAGGATTATCAAGTTGTGCGAGCCCGATGTTTGTCATGATCGCGAGTTGGAACGCTGCTATCGTCAGTACGAGTTCTTTGTTCATTTGCGCTATTCCGGAGGAGTTAAACGTGTCCTCAAGAGTAGCTTGCAACGAAGTGTGATTTTCCTATGCGTCGAGGATAACGTGGCCGTCTGGAGTTGCGACGCATGGCAGACAACTCCCTTCGTCCGCGTCGACTTCCGCTTCGTGATTCACAGATCCGGATTTAATGGCTGTGACACAAGTTCCACAATTTCCGGCACGACATCCCGAATCGATCGTGATTCCGTTGGCTTCGGCAAGCTCCAGCAGCGTTTCGAATCGCGGATCCCACGTGATAATCCTGCCCGATCGAGCAAATTGGACAACGATCGAATTCTCGTCATCGGGTGCGGGCGTTGATGGTTTGGGTTTTTTCTTTACCGAAGCAGCGCCGAACGCCTCCGAGTGGATCATCTGCTTCGGCACACCGGCCGCAATCAAATCATTGGTCAGCGAATCGAGAAATGCCGGAGGACCGCACATGTAGTATTGCAGCCGAAGCGTCGGCAAAACGCTTTTCAACAGAGCCACGTCGACACGACCTTGGCTGTCCCATTGGTCTCCCGGCTTCGGAGCACTGAGTCTGGTGTGCAATACGACGTTGTCGTGTTCAGCGGCCACTTGCCGCAGGTGCTTGCCAAACGGACATTCTGTTGAATTGCGAGCTCCCATGAAAAAGTAAGCACGGCGATTTGGCTGAGTCTCAACCAGATAATTAAGCATGCTCAAAACGGGAGTCACACCAATTCCGCCCGCCAAGAACACAACGGGGCTTTCGCTGTCGGTATCCAAATAGAAACTGCCCGATGGAGCTTTGACATCCAGAATGTCGCCTTCCTTGA
Organism: Planctomycetales bacterium; assembly: GCA_020426925.1. GTDB lineage: Bacteria > Planctomycetota > Planctomycetia > Pirellulales > Pirellulaceae > JAGQPC01. Next base: position 2,916 of record JAGQPC010000208.1, read on the forward strand.
CATGATCATTCAGGAACGAACTGACTCGACCATCGGGAACAGCAGGATCCTGAGACACAGCCTTCTTCACGGAAATCCGATAGTAATCTTGCCGCGGCGAATCGGACAACGAGTAACAGCGAACGAGCGGACGTTCGTTTGCTTTTGCCTTAATGGAAAGCGTCAAGAACTGGCCTGGCCGATACGGAGGCAGCGGCTTGCCATCATGCGGCACCAAATAGAACGAATGACATCCGTTTGCTTCAAGTGTTTTCCATTTGACGCGAAACTTCCGGAATCCGTCCCACGCTGCCGTCGACAAATCGCTGAAGACTAAGCTGCGTTTCGCTGCAGTAATTCGTGCTCGCAGAAGTTCTTGCGAAAGGCGAAATTGTTTTCGTGCGTGCAGCAGACCTTGCACACTTCGCCCGGCGAACGCAGTCAACTGGATGACCAGCAGCCCGCAAATCGCCATCCCACCAATCGAGAAAATAGTCTGCGCATTCATAACACTAATGGAGCAATCATTCAGATCTGTCGAATTGTTCCCATCGTCGGCCTACAGCCATTGACAGGCTTGGCCGAATGTGGCGGCGGATTGTCAACGATCAAAAAAAATCTGTCCATACAATTATTCCGCTGAAAGCGTTTGTGGCAGCACTGAAATTGCAGTCAGTGGCGTCGCCCTACGGGAGTATGGGAGAGTCGGCGCGTAGCGGAGAAATTCGAAGTTTCGCCTTCTTTTTCAGATGCTGCTTTGGATCTGCCGGGAAAACTCGTCAGCTAATTTTTGACGTCTCCTGTCGATGTCCGTTGGAGTACAGCCTTTAGGCGTCTTGAGACTCAAGAAGGCGGCTGAAGCCTGGACTCCAGCAAATGGCATAGTTGCTGGTGTTTTTTCGTGAACAAGCGGAGACGATTTGCCTAGAATAGATGTCGTCCGCTGGTGATGAACAAGAACTAGACACCTGCAACTATGGAAGACATTGATCGTTGCGTATGATCAGCTTCAATCGAATCGTTTTGGTGTTCGTCGTGGCAGCAGTCGTGCAGGCCAACGCTGCAATCATTGGCTTCGAAGAAGACTTAATGGACGGTGCATTTGACGCACCGAATTGGGTGCAATTTGCAGGGGACGGTGAATTTGTTGATGGTGGATTTTTGATGGAGAAGAACATTGGGTTCACGAAGTATCTGGGACGTTTTTTGGCGACTCAAATTTGGACGGAGAGTTCAACAGTGAAGACCTTGTAGCTGTCTTTCAGGCAGCAGAATACGAAGATGGCGACGATTTCAATTCCACTTGGGCGGAAGGCAACGGCGATGGCGACTTCACTTCACTTCGCGTGATCTTGTGCTTGCGTTTCAAGACGGTGAATATGAACAAGGCCCACGTCTCGCGACGATAGTTCCGGAGCCATCGCTGTTTTACTGTGCGACGTTCATGTGTTGCGCGTTACTTCGGCAGTCGAAACGCGTGTGGAAGCGTTGACCTTCTGTCTTGAAAAACAGACTCTCTGCAGATTCAAAAAGTCTTTCGTTTTGGCGCTTTTACAAGCAGTTTTTATGGGCTCTGTCGCCGGAGTCGCGCGTAAAATGGGATCTTTCGGGCATTGGCACATTTGAATTCACCCTCCCGCCGGGAGGGTCGAAAACGAGCTTGCGAGTTTTCGGGGAGGGGCGAAATCGCGACCAGCGTTTCACCCAACCCTGCGAGCAGCTCCTCCCCGAAGCTTCGTGCCTCAGCTTCGATTCTCCCGAGAGAGCGTGAAGTTTGTTGATTCCGACTTGTGTAAACACTAATGGCCGAGATAGTGTGAAGTGATTTGTGTAGGAACCAATGCCATGAACATGATTCTTAAACGCTGCGCCGCGTTGATTGTTTTTGTCTGGCCTGCGTTTGCGTTCGCCGCGATTTCGGCAGACGGTCAACTCGGCGATGCGATTCCGTCCGTCATCTACCGACCGAGCGACGGTACGTTGTGGTTGGATGCTGCAGGCATTCACGTGACAACGTTCGAGATGTCGACATTTGATCCAGTGCTACAAGCCCCGGACGAACCCAGTTTCTTATGCGGCCTAATCGATCCGTGCTGGCGACCGGACAGAATATTCCGGCTGGATCCCACTGGTTTAGGTAGCCATCGACTCGATCAACGAGCGATGCCCGATCTCTCGTTGGAGGAATTATCGAAATGGCGAGTTGAGGGATCTCAATGGACTGATGGTGCTGCTGGCGGTTTCACGAGCGAGCCAAGCAGTGACGATGATGTCCGCGTCGATCTCCACCTCACTGGCCTACTCGGCGACGTTAACGGCAACGGCGTATTCGATGCCAGCGATATCGACCTTTTCACGAGAGGCATCGTGGAAGATGAGCCTTTGTCGCTGTTCGATTTCAACCTGGACGGCAACTTTGGCGACAAAGACCGAGTTCATTGGGTGCATGAACTCGCAAATACTTGGATTGGTGACGTTGATCTGAACGGATCGTTTGATAGTGGCGATTTCGTGCAGCTTTTTACAAACGCTGGCTACGAGGACGGATTGCTGAACAACACTTGGGCCACCGGAGACTTCAACGGAGATTTCGACTTCACATCCGGAGACTTGGTCTACGCATTTCAAGATGGCGGTTACGAGCGAGGGCAACGTGCAATTGGCGCGGTGCCTGAACCGTGCTCGATCGGATGTGCGTTCTGGGTTGTTGTGTCGATTGCAACCGGATTTCGAAAGCGAGCTATTGGTGAAGCTCGACGCGATCTAGAGTGAATCGCTTCAGCCGCTTTTCTTGATCTGAGTTCCGGTCGTCCGAGTCAAACACGCCATCAACGTTGATCGCCGCAAGCGTTGCATCGCGGCGATATTCTCCAAACTGGAACGCGTAGACAAAGTCGGTTGAATTGAAATCTCCATCGCCGTTCCAGTCACCTTCTTCGAACACGGTGTTATGATGTTGTGCGTCTTCGTATTTGCCGGCTTCGAAGACGTGCACAAGATCTGAGGAATCAAAAACACCGTCTTTGTTCGAATCACCTGGCGCGACAGGTCCTTGACCTTCAAGCAGTATCAGGGTGCTGTTGGCCCTTTTGGTCAATATGTCAATGTCGCCATCGCCATCGACGTCCGTCGCATCAACAAAGGTTACATGGCGTAGGCCTTCCATTATTACATGACGTCTACCAAAGTCGCCTTTCCCGCTGTAGTTTTCATACCAACTCAGTGTTTGCCGATATGTATCTATCGCGAGCAGGTCCAAGTCACCGTCAAAGTCCATATCGGTAAGCTCGGCGCCACCAAAACGAGTCTGAATGCCTCCGTCGATTGTACGTTGAGCGGCAAACTTGCCTGTTCCGTCGATATTCTCTCGCCATCCGACCTGATGACGTCTAGCTTCAGTTAGAAGGTCTAAGACGCCGTCACCGTCCAAGTCGCCCAGATCATACGCGAGCGACGCATCATCGATCGAGTGCTTGTGGAATAATTTTCCGTGATCAGCGTTCTCGTACCATGCGTGGTTTGCCACTATATCGTTGTCACCATCTCCGTCAAAATCTGTGAACCTCAGGAGTGCGCCACCGAAATTGTCTGGTTTTGCATCTAACATCCGAACTTCAAAATCACCACGACCATCCGTGTTTTCGTACCAATGAATGCTCGCAGTTCTTGCGTAAGTGTCGTGATGAGAGTATGCGAACCCTCCAACTAAATCCAGGTCCCCGTCGCCATCGATATCTGCGGCGTCGAGTACGTTTGCGGCGTGACTCAAGTCATCGTTGTCGATGAGCTTTCGGAAAAGCCGAGGGTGTTCCGGCGTGTTCCTGTAGACCTCGAAGGTTGTCGTATGCAGGCTAACGAAGCGTGAGTAGACGAGATCCTTATCTCCATCTCCGTCAATGTCGACGAGTAGTGGGACGCCACTGCGCCCTGGCAACGGCTCAGGGTCGGCGAATTCGAGTGAACCGTTGCCGCGGTGGAGAAGTGAATCGCTGGCATCAGACAGGATGTCAATGTTTCCATCGCCAGTGAAGTCCACGAACTGTGCTTCCCGCACAGATGAACCGCCGAACTTAATTGTTTCCGGATCGGCGAACTGCAAGACCGTTAGCATGTGGCGGTCTTCAAGTGTTTCCACCGGACGCGATCTGCGAAATCTGTTGTTCATCGTATTCTTGTCGTCAGAGGTTAAGCTGCAGGGAAAGCTCCGTCACGAACTCTTCCTCGTGTGATTCTATCATTGAATGGTGAACCACGTAGCGAATACGCATTCACTGCGATTAACGTCCGGCTAGGCAACGGAAGGGCCGTTGCAGTAGTTGGAGTGCAGGCTTTAGGAGCCGTAAGCTGACGGGTGACCGGGGAGAGCGGCTAAAGCCTGTACTCCAGCGAATATTGGTTACTCGCCGCGCAGCGACAGCATGTTGGCGAAGATTCGATACGCTCCGGGAATGCCGTTTGGCAGTTGGCGATACCACGCGTAGGCGCTGTAGATGTAAACGCCTTTTCCGTGCTTGGCCACGACCATTCCGCCTCGTTGTTGGTCTTGTCCCGTGTCGTGACATTCTAGAAGTGCGGTGTAGCGTTCGTCCCAAGTCGTCAGAAACTTTGATCCTCGCTGTTCCACCCAGCCATCGAAATCGGAAGGCATGACTTTGTTGGGATGGTTGAACAGAACATGGTCCGGTTTCAGGATTGTTACCTTCGCGTCTTCTTCGCTGACTTCTTCTGGATTTCGGCCCATGGTGTACGGGAATGGCCCGAAGTTGTTGTCGAATTCAGGAGTCTGATATTGCACGATCAGCGTTCCACCTTGCTCGACGAAATCGAGCAGTCGTTGGTTGTGCGTTCTGACGTCGGAACGTACTGCGTAGGCGCGAACTCCGACGATGATTGTGTCGAATTCGCTCAGATCGCGAGAGGCAAGGTCCGCTTCCGAAAGCAGAGTTGACGTGATCCCCAAAGTGTTCGCAAGCGATTCTGCGACGCTGTCGCCCGAGCCGGTGATGTACGCGACTTTTAGATCGGGCGTGACCGAAATGTCGGCCACTCTCAATCGATGAACGGCATCGCGGTACACATTCAATCGCCCTAAGTCTCGGGCTGTGACCGTCGTGAAACCTGTCGAGTATTCTCGGTTTCGGTAGGAAGCGACGGCCAGGATTGGATGCGTTTGTTCGCCATCAGCTGCTTCGGCCGACGGCACAATGCGAAACGTTGTTGTCGCTGATTCGCCCGGACGCACGAATTTGAAATCGTGTTCGACGGGACTGCACGACCAGTTTTCAGGCAAGTCCAATCGAAGTTTTCCTTCAGCGAATTGAGTTGCGTTAGAAACCGCAACGTCCAAGTCGTAACCGCTTTGCGAGCGCTGCATCACTCCGTCAGACAAAAGAAACTGCACGCTGATCGGCGGTGCAACCACCAACGGGCATCGAACGTTGCCAAATTCTGGATGGCGGATTCGCGTTTCGACCGGTTGTGAGATCGTGATTCGGCGGCCGTTTAGTTCGAGATCGATCGACAATTCTAACGCCGATCCTGGAATCGCCGCCGATCGAAATCCGGCCTGCTTCGTGTAAAACGGTTCGCGAATGGAATCCCGCTGGAAAGGCAGCTTCGTCGGCTCGGATTCGGGCGGGACGCGTACGGAAAACGATGTCGACATCAACGATTTGGCTTCGACGAGCGGCGACTCGAGTTCGGGGCCTTCTTTCGCCCAAGCGGCTGGAACCGAAGCTAAGCGTCGTATCGTGAGCGACTGCTGTCCTTGATTTGCGATCCGCAAATGTACGTCTAGAGTTTGCCCGGGAACGACAAAGTCGGGCGCCTCGCCAGACCGATCGACCGCGTAGCATTGAATGTCTACGCCCGCTGCCATCGCAATCAATTTCGCCAGAGTATTCTGATGACGCTGCAAAATCTTGCGGAGTGGCTGGCCAGCTTCTTGCTGGCCATTTAGCAGCGATGTCGCTTGCGAGTGAGCGGTAGCAGCCGATTTCAAAACCGTTTCAGGATTGTGAATTGAAATGTCGTTCGAAGCAGCATCAATGCTCAACTGAAATTCTTGCAGAGCCGATTCGATTGCCTTTTCGCCGTCTGCGAACGAAGCAAGCGATATGTCCACGCCTTCCAGCAGCGACTCTTCTTTGACATTTGCTCCATCAATTTCGTCCTCGCGCCCGGCAATGCGTATCAAGCGGTAGTAGGATGGCCGAGGCTCCGGATCGCTTGCGTGGCCAGTTATTCCTTGCGAACGTTGAAAGCCCAAACCGAACCGAGAAATCTGCGCGTACGTCTTACCCAGGACCGGATTGAATTCGCCGGTTGGTATCGCGATCGTCCAAGCGTCTTTGTCTTCTTCTCGCCACTCAGGCCGAATGTTGTTGACGTATAGCTTTTTCACTTGCCAAGGCTGCAGTCCTCGAGCGATCTGATCAGGAAAGCGATTGGGATCGGCCGCCGCGTCGAACGCCAGACGGCTAATCACACCTGCCATTTGATGATGGCCGTGTCCGTCGCGGTCGGAGCCCTGAAACCGGCTGAGCATGATGGTTGGTTGCTCGCGGCGAATAACTTCGACCAGATCCTCCAAGATTGGCAATCCGTCTTGCCACTGCCGCCGTGCTTCGTCGAGTGTTTTTGAATAACCGTAGTCGGCGGCGTGAGAATAAAAAAGCTCCACTCCGTAGTAGGAAGCAGCTTTGGTGTGTTCGAGAGTTCGCAGCGCACCTAACTCGTCGAAGAAGTGATTCGAAATCATGTTCGCACCACCTTCGCCGCGAGTGATCGCGAACAGCATCGTGCGCATGCCGAGTCCTCGCGAGCAGTAGGTCATCATCGCTCCATCTTCGTCGTCGGGATGAGCAACAACGTGCAGCACGCTGGCCGTCGTTTGCAGCTTTCGCAGAGCTTGATCGATACCGATCGCACCGGAATCGAAGCTGGCGATTTCTTGCGCACGGGTGATCGTCGGATTCAATAGGAGCCACAGCAGAACCAGGCAGATAGATCGATGCGAGAAAAGGAAGGACTTCATTGCTTCACCCAGATTCATGGACTTCGTTTATGTTGGCGCGAAAGCGTTGGTTTACGTGCCAGTGCCAAGCCCAGAACGATGAGGACGGATGGCACGCAGGGTTCAGGAACGGACTCTGTCGCCCTGGCGGCAGCAGGTGATCGATCGTAGTCGCCTGCTTTGAACGCGGCGATGAAATCGTCCGTATCGAAGTCTCGATCTCCTGTCCAGTCTCCGGTGGCCCAGGTCGAGTTGTCTTCAATTGCGTCACGATATTGTCCTGCGGTAAAGACAGCGACCAAATCGCTGCTGTTAAACGTTCCATCCAAGTTCGCGTCACCCAAATGCGAATTTGCTTCATCGAGCCAGGCGTCGCGGTCCGTGTTGTCGAGCGCACCGTCGCCGTTCAGGTCGAGGGCTTGCACGAAATTGCCTGCATGAACCGCTTGAAGCAAGATGTCGATGTCATTGGCAGCCAGAGCACCATCACCGTCAAAATCGCCGACAAGTTCGATAGCGGTGGGCTCGACCAGGAACTGAATATCCAAAGAGGCCGCGCCGTCTTCAATCGACGAGCTGTTGGCGGCGACTTGCAGGAATAGCTCGTACTCGCCAGGGCCAAGCACATCCACAGAGTTCAGTTGCGTTTCCCGAAGTCCGTCGCTGTCAGCCGCCGCTTGTGTTGTTGCTTGCAAGACGATTGTGGCGGGATTCGACAGTGAAGCCGATGCTTCGGAAACATAAGACGTAAATGGAAAGCCGATTGAATCTTCACGAATGGTGCCCATCAGCGAATACTGAAACGACTCGTCCGCCGTAAATCGCAATCGAAATTCTGACGAAGCGGTCCTTGTGCCGAATTCTGTGCTGGCTGATCGAGCGACCGCTGATAACGTCACGGTAACTCCATTCGCAAGGATTTCAGAAGTCTGTGAAACCGCGTTCCCGGCCAGTGCATTTGAGTACGGTTCCAGCCCACCAAAAGTGTCCTCGGCGATCGTGGTTTGCCCTTCATTTCCCTCGATTACGTCACTGAGCGATTGGTCGAACGTTGTGTAACGAAGCGTACTTTCGCGGCTGACAATGTTGAAGATGTCACAAAGCGTCGGTTCGGGAACAAAAAGACAAACAGCGGCAAAGAGTGTGAATCGAAAGCGGCGCATGATGCTAATCGCTATTGGAATGGGAATCGGTATTTCGTGAACACCAAGAGTCTATGCGAATTTATTCGTTGCCGCGATTCCGGACCGCAAATAGGATATTAGGTAAACAGCCAGTGTTAATCTTCGTGTAGTGGAAGTTGCTAAACTTCCTGGGAGACGGGATCTTTAGCAAGATCCACTACGAGC
>JAGQPC010000209.1 GCA_020426925.1 Planctomycetales bacterium
CGATAGAAGTCGGCCTGGCTGATCGGGTCGTACATGTGGTTGTGGCACTGAGCACACCCAACCTGCAAACCCAGCAGCGCGGCGCCGACTGTCGCTGTCATTTCGTTCAGCAGAGTATGTTTACGCTCCGTCTGCAGATTGATGTCTGGCATATCAGGTCCAGACAAACAGAACGCCGTCGCGATGGGATCTGCTCCATCGATCAGGTCGCCGGCAATCTGCGATTTGACGAATTGGTCGTACGGCAAGTCCCGATTAAGAGCATCAATCACCCAGTCGCGATACTGCCAGGCATCCTTGCGGATTCTGTCGTGTTCAAATCCATCGGTTTCGGCAAACCGCGCGAGGTCCAACCAATGTTGGCCCCAACGTTCGCCGTAGCGAGGCGAACTCAATAGGTAGTCGACTATCGACTCGACAGCGCTATCAATCGGATTGTGTTCGATCGCATCTAATTCCTCTGGCGAAGGCGGAATCCCAATTAGATCAAGGTACAGCCTTCGCGCTAGAACTCGCGACGTTGCACGACCGCTGGGAGTCAAGCCACGTTCTGATAGCCGCCGCAAGACGAATCGATCAATCGGATTTCGGGACCACTGATCATTTTCGATTTTGGGAACGGCTGGTCGTGCGATGGGACGATAGGCCCAATGTTCTCGGTCGCTATCGGTAATCGCGACTTCTTCGATTCCATCGTCGCCGATTAGCAGTGCAGGTCGCATCGCAGAAACGATCAGGAAAACGACCGTGATCGCGACGCTGCCGTTCTTTCGAAAATCGCCTGACGAGTCGATCATTACGCCAACAATCCTTTGACTGGTTCGATGTGCTCTGGGCCAGTCAAACGTTCATCCAATCCATTGTGGGAATAGGACAGTAAGTTATTGTCGAGCCCCATCAGGTGCAGCAGCGTCGCGTGCAACTGACGAACGTGTACTTTCTTCTCCTCGGCACGAAGGCCGATGGCGTCGGTCGCGCCATACGAGCGACCACCTGAAATCCCAGCACCGGCAAGCCATCCACAATAGCCCCACGGATTGTGGTCGCGGCCCGTCCCTTGTTCGCTCATCGGCATCCGCCCGAACTCGCCACACCAAACGACCAGCGTGTCGTCGAGCAGTCCTCGGCGTTTAAGGTCAATCAGGAGTGCCGCAATAGGCTGATCTGTCTTTTCACAGTAGAGCGAGTGATTCTTATCGACGTTGTTGTGCGCGTCCCAGCCGTTTGTGTCGCCCGAGTAAACTTGGACGAATCGGACTCCACGCTCGATCATTCTGCGGGCCAGCAAACACCGCATGCCATAGTCGCGAGTCACCTGCCGATCGATGCCGTAGAGCCTTTTCGTTTCCTCGCTTTCTTGGCTGAAATCAACGACTTCGGGTGCAGTCGTTTGCATGCGAAACGCTAATTCGTAAGCTTTCATTCGCGACGACAAGTTGTCGTCATCAGGTCGCGAGCGTAAATGGTTTTCATTCAGCTGCTGCAATAATTCGAATTGCGAGCGCTGTTGTGCCGATGAGATCATCGACTGTGGCGCTAAATTCAGGATGGGTGTCTTGCCCGGCCGCATCGTTGTTCCCTGATATTTTCCGGGAAGAAATCCGTTGCCCCACGCCGGCGGTCCACCTTTCAAACCGCCTCCAGGATCGGGCAGCACGACGAACGCTGGCATGTTGGCATTTTCGGAGCCAAGTCCGTAAGCGAGCCAACTCCCGAAACTGGGATGACCCATCAAAACACTGCCGGTGTTCATTTGATACACGGACTGCGGATGGTTCACGCTGTCTCCATGCAGAGATCGAACGACGCACAAATCATCCGCCAAGTTAGCGATGTTTGGCAGAAAATCGCTGACTTCCAAACCTGACTGCCCTCGTTTTCGAAACTTGCGAATCGGCGCGAGCAGCGGATTCTTCGCGACCGCGCGACGAGTCATCACGGGACCGAAACTTTCGGGCAGTGCTTTGCCGGAATACTTCAACAGATCTGGTTTCGGATCAAGCAAATCGACATGACTTGGTCCTCCGTGCATGAACAACCAAATCATTCGTTTCGCGCGAGGTGCGAAATGCGGTTTGGTTGATGCATCGTCAACGGTTGTCGCGTGCGCGTCGCGCTGCAGCAAATATTGCAGCGCGAGCATTCCAATGCCTCCACCCGCACGTTGGAGGAAGTGACGACGCTGAATGTTGACTATGGCATCTTGTACGTTCATAGCGATAGCGATTCGTCAGCGTTCCTAAACAGCGTTCCTAAACAGCGTTCGGCACGACAAATGGTTCGCGGTATTGGCGAGTAAGCATTTCGTCGGCTTCCGCATCGTTTACGAACTTCTCGGTCTTTGGATCGAATTCCAACTGCCGTTCCAGCCGGTACGCGATATTGCCGAGATGAGCGAGTCCCGAGCTAAGATGCGCCGATTCGACGGGGCCGTTCTGGATTTCCGGTTTGCGTTCTCGGACCGCCTGGATGAAATTGGCAAAGTGACGTTCGAGTTCACCGCCTTCCGATCGAGATGGCCCGACTTCGCCGCGCTGGCCGAGGTAGATCACGTAGCTGTCGTAACCTCCGACTACCAGAATGCCTTTCGATCCATAAAAGATGTTTCCGACGCGTGCTCCCTGTTCGTCGTTTGTGTTCCAATGACGAACTTCGAACTGAATCATTTTCTTTTCATCTGGGTAGTGATAACACGACGTTAGCACTTCCGGAGTTTCTTTGTCGTCGTCCCACAAGAACTTTCCACCCATCGCCGTGATCTTACTGGGCAATCCAACATCCAGTCCCCACATGCACATGTCGGTTTCGTGGACTCCCTGGTTGCCGACGTCACCATTGCCGTAGTCCCAATGCCAGTGCCAGTTGTAGTGAACATATCGAGGCGAATAGGGCTTCGATTGAGCTGGCCCCTGCCATAAATCCCAATCTAGATGGTTGGGCTTGGCGATCGGCTGTTTCTTGCCGATGGACGGGCGCCATCGAAAAACGATTCCGCGGGCCATGTAGACGTCGCCAATGGTTCCTTTGCGAAGATGTTCAACGGCTTCCTGCAAAGCAGCGGAACTGCGAAGCTGCACGCCGTGCTGGACGATACGCTTGTAGCGATGTGCCGCCTCGACCATTTTCCGACCTTCGAACAGATTATGCGAACCAGGCTTTTCGACGTACACGTCTTTGCCAGCCTGGCATGCCCAAATCGTCGCTAGCGAGTGCCAGTGATTAGGCGTCGCAACGGTTACAACATCGATGTCGTCGCGGTCGAACACTTTGCGCATGTCGGTCGCGGTTTCGACTTTGTGTCCAAACTTGTCTTCGATTCGCTTGGCTTGATTGCCTAAAACTCGCTCATCCGGATCGCAAATCATCGCCAGTTCGACACCGTCCTGTTTTTCCAGCTGCTCAATGTGCGTCCGGCCCCGTCCGTTGACTCCCAGCACGGCAGCACGAATACGATCGTTCGAATCCGCGCGAGCCGATGCGTTGGCCAGCGTCGTTGCCGCAACGGTGCTGGTTGCGAGAAAATTGCGTCGGGAAAAATTGGGCATCGATGTGTCCTTTACATGAAAGGCTTTGGGCGGGTTCAATAATGGGACGCTTAACGTCACGCTGAAAGTAACATTCTAGGCAACTCGGCGGCCTATCGCACGCTAGGAGTTAATAATGGGAAAAATCGAAGTTGGTGTCGACATCGACGCGCCTTTGGAAAAGGTGTTTGAACTTTTTACCGACTTTTCCAAAGCATCTGAGCGAATTGACGGGATTTCGAAACTCGAGCTGCTTACCAGTGGGCCAATTGGCAAGGGAACGCGGTTTCGGGAAACCCGTGTGATGATGGGAAAGGAGGCCACGGAGGAAATGGAGATCACCGATTTCCAACCCAACGAAAGTTACCGAGTCGAAGCCGAATCGTGCGGTGCTCACTATCAAACGGACTACACGTTTCGCCCAAACGGCGACAGAACCAAAGTGGAAATGTCGTTCGAGGGTAAGCCTGTAACATTCGCTGCGAAACTTCTTTCACCTGCATTCTTGGTGATGGCTAAAACCGTTCGCAAATGTTTGCAAGACGATTTGGACTGCCTCAAACGAATCGCCGAAAGTGATGACGCGTAACTGCGGTTAACCGCTTCCGCCGAAGTGGATTCCCGACGCGAAGCTTCCGCTTCGTCATTCTTTAGTAGACGACAGGGCAGAAATCCTTTCGATGCCGTAGTTTCCGAATGAGTTGTTGCAGCTGCACGATCTATTGTTTTAGGTCGCCTCGACTGTTTTGCAGTCGTGTTTTCTTTGACAGCTGACATCCGTTGGAACCGTAGCGTCGCAATCATGTCCACAGATCAGCTAATAAACATAGCGTGGTTGCTAGTCTGTGCCATTCTTGTGTTTCTCATGCAGGCGGGATTCTGTTGCTTGGAATCCGGACTGGTGCGTAGCAAAAACAGCATCAACGTATCTATTAAGAATCTGGTCGACTGCTGCTTGGCGGGGATTCTGTTTTGGATTGTTGGCTTTGGCATGGTCTACGGAGATAGCTTCCACGGAGTGATCGGCACTTCTAGCTTTTTGTTTGATTCACCGGACGCCGAAACAATTGCGTTCTTTTTATTCCAACTGACGTTCTGTGCGGCGTCAGGGACGATCGTGGCTGGAGCCGTCGCGGAACGAATGCGATTGGTGGGCTACCTAACTGTCGCGACATTGATCGCCGGCGTTATTTATCCGGTTTTTGCGCACTGGGCTTGGAATGACAATGGATGGTTGGCAAAGATAGGGTTTCGTGACACAGCAGGCGCTACCGTCGTACATTCGGTCGGCGCCTGGGTAGCTCTTGCCGCATGTGTTGTTATCGGCCCGCGCATCGGTCGTTTTGACTCAAAGGACTCCGCACAGTTTTCCGGGCACAATATTCCCCTTGCAGCCGTCGGTGTTCTGTTGCTTTGGTTTGGGTGGTTCGGATTCAACGGAGGTAGCCTGGGTGAGTTGAACTCCAGTACGCCGCGGATAGTAGCGGCAACGGCTTTGGCCGGGTGCTCAGGAGGGCTGATCGGCCTGTCGATCGGATGGATTGCGGAACGTCGGCTTGACGTTGTCCTAGTGATGAACGGCATTCTAGCTGGCTTGGTATCCGTAACGGCTGGTTGTGACGCTGTCTCTTTGTTTTCAGCCGTGGCCATCGGTGGTGGCGGTGCCGTCGTGATGTGGTTCGGCACGAAGTTCTTGGAACGAGTCGGAATCGACGACGCGGTTAGCGCGATCGCGGTACACGGCGCTGCAGGTATTTGGGGCACGGGTGCAGTTGCTGTATTTGCCTTTGCCGAAGGACACACAACCGGAACATCCTTTTTCCTTGTTCAGGGCTTAGGTGTCGCAGTTTGCTTTCTTTGGTCATTTGGCGTGTCGTATTGCGCATTTCGTTTGTGCGACTGCTTATTTGACATGCGTGTTTCGCCTGAAAGCGAGCAACTGGGACTAAACATAGCGGAGCACCAAGCAGCTACCGAAACGCATCTGTTGGCGCGAGAAATGGAACGACATCGTGAAACCGGTTGCTTTACGAAACTCGCCACAATCGACGGCCCTTCGGAGGTTGGACAAATCGCCGCTAGGTACAACGAAGTGATCAAGGTCGTCAACGAAGAGCGAGAGAATTTGGTGTCGGCGAATTGTCGCCTCAATGAGGTTAACGACGATCTCATCCGCACACAAGATGAATTAGAGGCAAAGCTCCATGAGCTGGAGGAATTCAACGAGTTCGCGGTGGATCGCGAACTGCGAATGATTGAACTTAAGAGAGAAATCAACGACCTCTGCGCCTTGCTCGACCGGCCAACTCGCTACCAAATCGACTCGGGAGACTTGTCATGCGAGACAACCGCGTCGAGTTAAGGAAGTTGTTCAAGCATGATGACGTTCTGCCGCAACTGTTTCTTCCCGTTGCGGTTATTGTGCTGTGCCTGAGTATCGTGATTGTTTATGCCGAGACGCACCGACTGACACAATCGCATATCAAAGCAACCGCGTTGCACGATGTGAGAGCGTACAACACAGCAGTCGCCGAACTGTGCTCGCTATACGTAACGGAGGTGATCGATCGCTTGCCACCGGATACGCTCGTAACGAACGACTACATGCATCACAGCGGAGCGATTCCATCCCCTGCTACATTGACGAAGGTCCTAGGCGAACGTTTGCGTGCTCAGCATCAGAAAACAACAACGCATCTGTACAGTGATTACCCTTTCATTGACAGCAAGAGATCTCATTCGCTCGATCAATTTGAGCGGGATGCACTCGTACATCTGCGAAAGTACCCCAGCGAACCGTACTATCGGTTTGACAACTCGCATGGAATACCGCGTGTTCGATTTGCAACCTCCGACGTCATGACGGAAAGCTGTGTTGCGTGTCACAACTCACATCCAAAAAGCCCAAAACGAGATTGGAAAGTGGGTGACGTGCGAGGTGTTCTATCGACCACGATGACGCTTGACAGCGTTCAAGCAGAATCAAAGCGATTGACGATGCGGTTGATTTTGGCCCTGGGCTTTGTCGGTGGCTCTGTTGTCGGCCTGTTTAGTGTGACGTTGGTTTTGCTGCGCCGTCGTGCGGTGGCATTGGATGATTCCAATGCAAACCTCCTTCAAGAGCGAGCCGCGTTGGAAGAAGCTCGTGGTCAACTGCAGGAGTCAAACCAAATCCTACGTGTGTATGCATCGAAACTGAACCGTTCGCGTCGAGCAGCCTACAATTTGATGCACGACATGAACGATGCCAAAGAACGAGCGGAGCGTAACAACCTGGCAAAGAGTCGTTTCTTGGCAAATATGAGTCACGAATTGCGAATGCCGCTGACAGCGATTCTCGGGTTTTCCGATTCCATGGATGCGAGCAGAAGTCAGCATGAACAGCTGCAAGCGTTCAAGACAATCCATCGGAATGGCTCGCGTTTGCTGACGCTGATCGACGATATATTGGTTCTCGCAAAGATTGAGGCAGGCAAACTCAGTCTGGACCAAATCGAATGTCGACTCGATGCACTGCTGCTGGACATCCGGCGCCAGATGCAGGCTCGTGCCGATGAAAAAGAAATCGAATGGAAAGTTGAGATCGAAGGCAGTGTTCCAGCAATCATCAAAACCGATCCGACACGGTTGCGACAGCTTCTAACAAATCTTGTCACCAACTCGATACGGTCCACGTCGACTGGCTTCGTTCGGCTTATCGTGAGCGTTCAGGACGACTACCTGCAATTCCGAATTGTCGACAGTGGAGTCGGATTGAACGAACAGCAACTGACGCGAGTGTTCGATCCGTTCACGCGAGAGGACAAGACCAAAGAACGCGAGCACACCGGAACGGGCCTCGAATTAGCCATTAGCAAACAAATTGCGGTGCTGCTGGAGGGCGATATTACTGCCACAAGTAAGTCTGAGGAAGGCACCGAATTTCTCGCGAAGATCCACCTGCAGCAAATGGGGAATGCTTGTTTTAGCTCGCTGCCTGACTATGACGACTCATCGATTGAATACACCGAACCAAAGGCGCAATTGAATGGCATCCGCGTTCTGATCGTGGAAGATGGCTTCGACAACCAGCGCCTTATCCGATTCGTCTTGGAGAAAGCTGGGGCCGATGTAACCGTCGCGCCAAACGGAAAGGTTGGAAGTGAATTGGCCATCGACCAGTGGCAGAACCACACGCCGTTCGAAGTTGTACTGATGGACATGCAGATGCCAGTTATGGACGGTTATACCGCATCAAGGCGATTGCGCGAGCAAAACTACTCAAACCCGATAATCGCACTGACGGCAGCCACCACGCCTGGCGAACGGGCCGATTGCCTCGCAGCAGGTTGCAACGACTATGCAAGCAAGCCAATTGAGCGAGAACGCTTGCTACGGTTGGTAGCTCACTACGGCCGAAACGCTCAACTGGCGTTGGCAGAATTGTGCGAATCGTCGCCCCGCGTCCAAGAAGTTCACGCGCCCACGATGTAGCGAACGTTCCCGTTACTGCTCTATAATGTCGCTTCCATAGACATTACGAAAACAGGAACCGGTCATGACAACTATCACCGTCAATGGCAAAGTCGATAAATTAACAGGTGTGCCAGAAGACACGCCTCTGTTGTGGGTCTTGCGAGATCGTCTCGGATTAACTGGCACGAAATATGGGTGCGGGATTTCCCAGTGTGGTGCTTGTACCGTGCACGTTGATGGTGAAGCGGTTCAGTCATGTGTTACCACCGTCGGAGAAATTGACGGTTCCGAAGTCGTCACGATCGAAGGACTGTCCGACGACGGTTCGCATCCTGTGCAAAAGGCGTGGAAAAAACACAATGTCCCGCAGTGCGGTTATTGCCAAGTTGGGCAAATCATGATGGCCGCAGCGCTACTGCAATCAAACACCGACCCAACGGACGACGTCATTGATTCAGAGATGTGGAATATCTGTCGATGCGGGACTTACCCACGGATTCGAGCGGCCATCAAGACCGCTGCCAAGGAGGTGCAATCGAAATGAGCGTCGCACAACAACATGATGGCCGAAGCCAACAATCACGCGGCCTGTCACGCCGACACTTCCTTGCCGGAATCTCTTCTGGTTCACTCGTGCTGATGGGAAAAACGCTCACAGGCCAAGACGCCGTTGTGGCCAACGCGGCAACGACGGACGCAGAAAACTTCTCGCCCGATTTCTTCGTCGCGATTTCGCCGAACAACACCGTAACAATTGTGGCTCACCGTTCGGAAATGGGAACCGGCATTCGCACAGGATTGCCTCGAGTCGTTGCCGACGAATTAGAAGCTGACTGGGACCGAGTTGTGATTCAGCAGGCTCCTGGAGACAAGCGTCTTGGCGACCAAAACACCGACGGCTCGAATAGCATCCGCTTCTTTTTCAAACGCATGCGAGTCGCCGGCGCAATCGCTCGAACAATGCTCGAGCAAGCCGCAGCACAAAAATGGGGTGTTCCCGCAAATGAATGTTACGCCGACAACCACAAGATCAAACACACGAAAAGCGATCGTGCGTTTGATTTTGGTGAGCTCGTCGATGTCGCCAAGCGGCTGGATGTGCCACTGGAAGAAAACGTGACGTTGAAGCCTCGCAGCAAGTGGCGTTACATCGGGAAAGACGCGCCGATCACAGACTTGGACGATATCGTTACGGGTAAAGCGACCTTTGGAATTGATGCCCGCATGGAAAACCAGCTCTATGCGGTGATTGCGCGACCGCCCGTCGCCGGCGGCCGAGTCAAATCGTTTGACGCGACGGACGCAAAGCAGATCCCTGGCGTCGTAGACGTGGCCGAAATACCACCGTTCCAAGGCGCGCCGATGTTTCAGCCTTTGGGTGGAATTGCGGTTCTCGCCGACAGCACGTGGGCCGCTTGGCAGGGCCGCGATGCACTGAAAATCGAATGGGATCACGGCGCAAATGCGTCGTACAATTCTGACGAATATACGAAGCAACTCGCGGCGACAGTAAATCAGCCAGGCGACCTGTTGCGAGAAGTTGGAGATCCTGTCTCCGTCATCGACAAAACTCCGAAAAATCAAATCGTCGCCGCTGACTACTCTGTCCCTCATCTCGCACATGCTCCCATGGAAACGACGTGCGCAGTGGCTGACGTGAAGACAGATGCAGCGGGCAAAGTCACATCGGCCCACGTTGTTACTGCAACGCAAAATCCGCAGGCCGTGCAAGGTGCCGTTGGTCCCGCGATGGGTATGAAACCTGAAGACGTGTTGGTCAACGTGACACTGCTCGGGTCTGGATTCGGTCGCAAGAGCAAGCCGGATTACTGCGTGGAAGCGGCGATGTTGTCTCGACAAATGAAGCGACCGGTTCATGTAACGTGGACGCGAGAGGACGATTTGGCTCACGACTACTTGCATGCGGTTTCCGCGATTCACTGCGAAGCTGCCGTGGACGACAACGGCAAGCCCACCGCTTGGCTGCAAAGAGTGGCATATCCGTCGATCGGATCCACATTCAATCCACTCGCAAGTAGCCCGGCAACTTGGGAAGCAGAAATGGGTCACTCGGATTTGCCATTCGACATCCCTAATCTGCGATTCGAAACTGGAAACGCAAAAGCTCACACTAGAATCGGTTGGCTACGATCGGTTTGTCATATCCAGCAGAATTTCGCCGTGAGCTCGTTCGCTGACGAGTTAGCACATAACGCGGGCAAAGATCCGCTTGAATTTCTGTTGGAGTTGTTGGGAGATGATCGCCACGTCGACCTAAAAGCCGCGAAGCTGTCGAATCGCGGAGCTGCGCCAACGGACTATCCATACGATATCGGTCGACTGAAAAATGTGCTCAAGCGTTCCGCCACTGCCGCAAACTGGGTTCGTCGCAAAGGCTTGCCGAAAGGACGAGGGCTTGGAATCGCATGTGCTCGATCGTTCCTTGGCTATACCGGTCATGTTGTTGAAGTTGACGTAGCCAAAGACGGAGCGCTGCGAATACCTAAGATTTGGTGCTCAATCGACGCCGGAACGATTGTCAGTCCGGATCGTGTTCGTTCTCAGATCGAAGGTGCAGCGATTATGGCCACGACACAGGCTCGCTACGGCAAGATCACATTCACCAACGGTCGAGTTAATGAAGTTAACTACGACGATTATCAAATGACGACGATGGCCGATGCACCTCGAGAGATCGTGGTAGACATCGTGAACAGCACGGCTCCGCCAGCCGGCGTTGGCGAGACTGGAGTGCCGTCATGTGCTCCGGCGTTGTGTAACGCGATCTTTGCGGCTACTGGTAAACGCATTCGCAATCTGCCACTTGCCGACCATGACCTTTCGTGGGCGTAAACAACTTCATCGTACAGGGATAGGCTATCGTGAATCGGTTTCGCGCCGCAGTTATTGGAACAGGATTTATCGGACCTGTTCACGTAGAAGCTCTACGCCGCGCCGGACTTGAAGTTGCTGCAATCATTGGGTCGACGGCTGAAAAGTCTCGCAACGCAGCCGAACAACTTGGTATTTCTAGTCAACACACAAAGTTGTCTGATGTGCTTCGTGACAGTTCGATTGATTCCGTGCATCTAACGACTCCGAATCGACTGCATTTTGAACAAGCGGCGCAAGTCCTCAAAGCACGTAAACACCTGCTGTGCGAAAAGCCGCTCGCGATGGACTCGGCCGAATCGTCGCAGTTGGTCAGCATGGCTTCGGCAAGTGGACTGACTGCGGCAGTCGCCTACAACATCCGCTTTTATCCTTTGTGCCATGAAGCAGCCTACCGAGTTCAAAGCAAATCGTTCGGCGACTTCCTTCATGTCACCGGCAGCTACGTACAAGATTGGTTGCTGCGGCCGACCGATTTCAATTGGCGAGTCTTGGCGGGCGAGGGCGGCGAGCTACGAGCGGTCGCCGACATCGGCACTCATTGGCTCGATCTGATTCAGTTTATCGCAGGGCACAAGGTCGTTTCGGTTTGTGCCGACTTGCGAACAGTTCACGCTCAACGGCATCGTCCGACTGGAGGAGTAGAAACGTTTTCCGGCACAGAATTGATGCCGTTAGAAACGAAACCTGTCGACATCGATACCGAGGATTGTGGGTCTGTGATGCTCCAATTTGATAATGGCGCGAATGGTTGCCTGTGGGTGTCTCAAACGACGGCAGGTCGCAAGAATTGCCTGCACTTCGAAATCGCGGGAACCGAGGAAGCGTTGTCATGGAACAGTGAGATACCGAATTCGCTTTGGGTCGGACATCGCGATCGGGCAAACGAGTCGTTGCTTCGTGATCCCACGTTAATGAATTCAAGTGCTGCGGCAATTTCGAATTATCCGGGCGGGCACAACGAAGGATTTCCCGACACGTTCAAACAGCTGTTTCGCAGTTTCTATGGTTACATCGCAGCTGGCGATCTGTCGGCGCGGCCATCGTTTCCGACTTTTGCCGATGGACATCATGAAATTCTTCTGTGCGAAGCCATTTTGAAAAGCCATCGCGAACGGTGTTGGGTCGATGTTGGAAACGATGGAAACTAATTTGAACGCGACGTGTTTGGGAGTAACAGGTGAAGTACTCGTATGAAGAATTAGCCGGGATGATTGACCATTCCTTGCTGCATCCCACGATGACCGATGCAGAGTTGGAGGCAGGTTGTAAACTCGCGGCAGACTATCAAGTGGCATCCGTCTGCATTAAACCGTACGCCGTCAAACGAGCTGCCGAGCTACTTCAAGGAACCAACGTCAAAGTGGGAGCCGTAATCGGATTTCCGCATGGGAACTCATGTACCGAATCGAAACGTTACGAAACAGAGTTGGCGTGTCGCGACGGTGCAGACGAAATCGACATGGTGATCAACATTGGAAAATCGCTCAGCGGCGATTGGAACTATGTCGAGCAAGACGTCAAAGCGGTATGCGACGAAGCTCACACGCATAACGCGAAGGTCAAAGTGATTTTCGAAAACGACTATTTGTCCGAAGGCGGCGCGGGGCTTAGCAGCGACGAGTTTAAGCAGAAGCTCTGTGAGATCTGCGAACGGGCCGGCGCCGACTGGGTTAAGACGTCGTCTGGCTATGGATTCGTCAAAGGTTCGGATGGCACGTACAGCTACCAAGGTGCAACCGAACACGATCTGACTTTGATGCGAGCAAGTTGCTCCCGGAAGGTCCAAGTCAAAGCGGCAGGAGGTGTCCGCGATTTGGACGGCCTGATTAAAGTCCGCGATCTTGGCGCCACTCGTTGTGGGGCGACTGCCACTGCAGCGATGCTCGACGAATACCGTCGACGAGAAGCCGAGGGTTCGAGCGATCAATCGGACGACGCTTCCGCTCTCGGCAAAGGTGGGTAGCGAGCGTCCAGATCACGTAGGTACTGAGCGTCCTTTCCAATCGTAGACGCGCACTTCATGTCGTTGACCCGCAAGACCACCGCGCTGCAATTGCCTTCCACTTGCTAGTAGGTCAATGCATCGTGGATTGCGGGTAGCTCGTAGTGGATCTTGCTAAAGATCCCGTGCGTCAGGGAAGTTTAGCAACTTCCACTACCCGAAGATTAAATTAAGCTGACACAGACTGTTGGTGCGCACAACAAAAAAGGCACTCCGAAGAGTGCCTTTGTCTTTTCAGAGACCAACTAATCGTCGATCTGAGTATTGGTGTTAACTTACTTGCGACGGAAACCGAGCAAGCCAAGGCCAGCAAGAGCGGCCAATACAACGCTCGATGGCTCTGGAATAGCAGGAGCAACAATGTTGCCAACGATCGATCCACCGCTTGCCAACGAACCATCTACAGTGAGGTCAGCACCAAGATCAGCGAACGAAAGACCCGATTTCAGTGCAGCACCGAAATCGTGCGATGGGCTTCCGAAGCCAGCTGGATCAAGCTTGAAGAGTTTAACGCCAGTGTTGACGTCAAACAATCCGCCAAGTCCGCCAGCAGCTCCAGTCAGGTTTCCACCAGCCGACTTCAGCTCAAACGTGGTCACGTTAGACGCTGCTTCGATGGTCAAGTTTCCGCTGTCCGGGCTGTAAATCAAGTTTACAGCGTTAGCTTCAGAGCTAGCTGGACCAACTGCAACTTCACCAAAACTTACCGATGCCATCAAGGCAACAACAACGATCGACAAAACTCTCTTAGTCATAAGTCTCCCTCCACAAGGTAGTACTACTCAAAGGCTTTTTTTTACGTTTACCGAATGTCCACGAAAAAAGGGCATCTACATTTCACACCACGAGCGACCCGCCGTCTGAGACGAGTAGTGGTGAGAATGTAAATGCCCTAATTAGCGTTCCTTTCAAAAACTCAGGCCGCACCGTGCGACGACTGAGCGAAAGACAAATTGATTATCACGAGCCATCCGTAGAATGTTTTTCGTTTCGACAAAGACCACAATACCCGACAATTCAGACCTGTCAACGATTGCCATTTACTTTTTCTGGAAATATTCCACCGACTCGTCAACGCTCTTTACATCGCTAAAACATCGAAACACTTTTCGCGTTTCAAAGCCCGTTTTTGCCGTCGCTGCTTAACATATCCCGTCTAATGGCGGCGTAGAATAGCTTGAGCCGCTGATGTAATTCTGATAGTTTGATCCAAGCCTGGACGGTACTCATCTGATTTCTTTTCTCAAACTTCCAAACGTCCATTGGAGGGAAGCATGCATAGCTCTTGCAGTGCGCAGCGTCGATGTGGGTTCACGCTAATCGAGTTGCTGGTTGTTGCCGCTGTCGTGACGGTTTTGGTTTTATTGCTGTTGCCTGCAGTAAATGCGGCTCGCGAAGCGGCGCGGCGATCGCAATGCACGGCGAATCTGCGAAATATCGTGTTGGCAACGCTGAATTTCGAAAGCCAGCACGGAAGCTTTCCTTCTGCGGTGCCCAGCTGCACAACGAATGCGTATCAGTCGCTGGGGGCACAGCTTGGGAATTCATGTGCCGGCCCTAATTGGGTGATGCAGATTCTGGGGCTGATGGACGAAGAGCAGCTTTACGAAGACGTGTCCCGGTGCATGGAGTTTCGCTGGCAGGCTTGCGACGACTGCGAACAAGAAACGGGCGAAGTTGGTCGAACGACTCCGGCGTTTATGCGATGTCCTAGTGCTCCACTGCCGCAGAAATTACACGGATCATCGACCTCGATGTTGGAGCGGCTATCTAAAGGAAACTACGCGGCATGTCTGGGCTCCGAACATTACAGGACTGCCATTGAAGGGAACGATTTCATTGAGGCTGAGCCTGACGATCCATTTCAGATAGGTGTCATGACGATCAAGATGATTGTGGGCTACGAAGAACTCGGTGCAAAGGAGAACTCGCAGGGCATAAGTTCCGATTGGAAGTTTGCTCGTGGACAAGGAACAAAGCTGAAAGAGATCACGGATGGAGCATCAAAGACGGTCATTCTGTGCGAGCTACTGACTTGGGATGGCGCTGCGCGAAACCAGCGATTTTCTGAAGACATTCGTGGCACGTGGTCCTGTGGGTCGATGGGCGCGAGCACGTATTCTCACAAATACGGCCCAAACTCGACCGTGAACGACAGGATCAACGCGTGCGAAAGCGACATTCCAGCTTCCAGTCCGCTGCGCTGCAGTCAGGCCGGTTCACTTGGCAGCGAGGCAGCGGAAACTTGGGCGTCAGCGAGGAGCATGCACGTTGGCGGTGTAGTAGCCGCACATGCAGACGGTTCGATACAGTTCTACTCCGACGGAATCCACTTGCCCGTGTGGCGAGCACTGGCGACTCGATCCGGCAACGATTCGGACTACTGATTGCTCGGGCGTTGCGCCCCAGACGGTGGTAACGGATTACGCGTGATTGTCCGCAGAATGTACAGGAAAGTCGCGACGGAACCGACGGATAGGCCTACGCAGATCCACGCCAGGACTCTAGCAACTCCGAACTTATCGACGCTAAACAGCGCCATGCCAGATCCAAGCAGCATCAGTAGGCAGGAAACACCAAACGCCGTGTACGCGTTCGAAATCAGTTGCTTGCTTCGATAGGCATGGAGTGCGTCTGCGACGGTGAGATTCGCGACTTCACGGAGCTGAGCGATCGTATATTGGTTCCCCGTGGGCTTCGGAACCAGTTCGAACTTTTCGCGTTTGGGGCGTTGAATTGGCTGAGTTGCAGGAGCGGGCTGGTTAGCTTCGGCTTTTTCTGGCCTGTCGGGATCATCCAGTTCCTCGGCATGTGTTTCTGCAGATTCGAAGTCGTGTGGCTCCGCTGACTCGGTATCCGCAGGCAAATCCAGTGCTTCAGAAATTTCGTCTGCTTCAGTGACTTCATCGTGTTCGGGTGTTTGAACACTTTCTTCAATCGCCGCTTCGATTGTTGGCAGGAGACTAGCAATGTAATCAGCGGCAGACATATTATCAGCAGTCGGACTGACCGACTCCGTCTGCAGATCTTCAGTCTGCGGCTCTTCTGTGTGCTGGTCCTCTGTCTCCAGACTGTCCATCAGCGGTTGTGCGAGTGGCTCATCTTCGAGCGGTTGTTCAGCCAGCGGGAGATCGGCGTGTTGGTCTGCTTGAGGCACTTGCGGCTGATCAGAATCTTGATCATTAAGATATGTCCCTTCTTCTTTCAAAGAAGCCAGAAGCGATTTCACGTAGCTCTCGTCACCCGCTGCTATGGGTTTTGCCATTGTCGGATCCTCCTCGAGAGCTGTTGAAGTAGTTCGACATCGTGCGTGTGCTGCTCATTTGGGGAACTCGCTAGGCGTTCGTGTGCATGAATCTGAGCATCGAACAGGCGACGCGCAAGTAAACTGACAATCGGTTTGACATTGACGAGCTCGGGTATCTGCTGCCTCGCGGCTGGCGAGAGCAGGTCTAAGTAGATTTTGGAAACTTCTTGCCTTTGTCTGGCTTGTTCTAATTCGTCTGCCATCGCGATCAGCTCGTCAGGAAACAGACGAGGAGACGACTGCGGATGCAACAGTCCTTCGATTGTCTCAAGCTTTAGATTCGTCGATTCTATTTGAGCTGTGAGCACAGCCACGTTTACAGTTGCATTTGAAATATCTTCGTCGATAAACGGGTCTGGTGGCCGTTGGAAAGCAGCCACAAAAGAAGGCTGGCCGTTCGTGACTTGCTCTATCACGATCGGATCGGTCAGCCGCTCAGGTTGGTGTTTTGCAACGACCGAACGCTTGACGGGTTTAGGACGTTGACCAGCGGTTGCTTTTGGAGTTGCGACTTGCAGATCCGTATCAAGTTTGCGGACGGCGTCTTGTTTCTTGACTCGTCCACGAGCAACGTCGCTTAACAGTTTCTCAAGCCGCCCGATTTGCTGATCGTAGCTGTCGCGATTTGAGCGAAGTCGGTCGTACGTTCGTATCCGATACTGCCGAGCGGCAGAATCTAAATCGTCAGAAACGCGCGGCGCGAACGAAAGCCCGTCCGCCTGCACGAAGAGTATTGTCAGCAATATGATTCGTATCGCGTATGCTGTAGTCATCCTAGATGCCGTCGCGCGATTTACTCGCATATCACGAGTCGTAATGTCGTATTTTCGATCAGTACAACTCTAGGTTGCAACGGCAACGCGTGTGGCCATAAAAAAACGCCCATCACTTGCCGTTGCGTCAGGACATCGCAGTCGGCAAGTGATGAGCGGTCCGCATGGGAGTCCGCGGCAGGTTGAATCTATGGAGTTGGTACAGGCCCAAATTCTGGCCCCACTACTCCTTCAGTAATAACCGGTTTACCAGCATAAATAGGGCGATAGTCGGTTTCGCCTTCTACGGGCGGTACCCAACCGTCCGGTACGGACGACTCTATTGCCGGCGAGACGGAATATGGCGAGGTCACACACTCACCCGTCGCGCATGGGGGCGACGGTGCCTGAGTGAAACCAGGAATCTTAAACGAAGGTACTCCGCAGCGTGCTCCTCGCGCCCTGAAAAATCGTCCACAATTGCAGCCGGTCGTGTGCATCAGAACGATCAGGGCAACCATCAAAACCGATAGCCTCTTCATAACTCCATTCTCCAGGGAGGACAAATCAAACGCATAGCCGTCCCTGAAGGTGCATTTTGTTGAGGACCCAATCCGTGGGCATAGGAAACGTACACCACAAGTAACGAAGAGCAAACGAAACACGTTGATTTTTTTCAACAAAGTCGATTCCGCGAAATGTTGCAAAAAAACGTCATGCCAAATCGTACGCTCGCCGATGCTGTGATTTTGGACGACTGGTTGGAGCAGTCGTTAATCACGATTACGTACGTCGGCAGGGATGCTTTGATTCGAGCAAGATAGCTCCTAACCCTGTGCACGATGTCCATGACTTTCAATCGTACCGCGTTGGTTTTGCTGGCGGCGGCTTGTTGCGCCGTTCATGTCCAAGCGGCGGAAGCCGTTGTCTCGCCAAGTGTCAATCTGACCGAGGCAGACGATTGGATTATCTGTACTCGCCATTTGGCGACTCCGACAAACTTCCATGGAGTCTTCCACAAGGTCCACTACTGGCGCCGTTGCGAAGGTACGTGGAGACCCAGCACAGCTCAAGAATTTGGTCAAACGCTCGAGCCCAACCAGCCGGTGTGTGTGTTTGTCGATGGCAACCGAGTGGAAGCCATCGAAGCCGACTATCGCGGCAAAATCGTGCGGCGCAAGCTTTCCGTTTGCGATGTTCCTATTCGGTACGTGACTTGGTCTTGGCCAAGTGACCAGCTCGCAGGACCCGTGCGAGACGCACGTGCAAAGATCGCACGGGCTAACGGAAACGCGTACTACCTTGCATCCTGGTTGTCACTGCTGCCGAACGAGCAACCAACAACGCTGATCGGTTACAGTCTGGGCTCGCGTACGGTTTCGGGTGCCGTGCATATGCTTGGAGGCGGTGCGTTTGCATCCAACTCGCTTGGTGGAGTGAAGTCTCGGTTGACGCCTCGTCTAGTATTCCTGGCGGCGACCGTGCCCAATCGGTGGCTGAAACCGGGAGGTGACAACGATCTGACGCTGCCCGGTGCCGCACGAGTGCTTTCTGTTTACAATCCGACGGATAAGGTCTTAAAGTGGTTTAAGTACGATCGGTCGCATGACGGTGGAGTCGTTCTTGGTTATCGTCCCATTTCAGGCATTCAAAACCCAGTCACCCCCGACATTCAACAGATCGATGTTTCGCACATTGTCGGGAAGAATCACGGACTACAGTGTTACGTCGATGCAATTGATAACGATTCACTTCGTCGGTTTGTCGTGGCCGACCGCTGATACGTCGTTCGGTGATTCATGAGTGTGACCGCGTTTCTCAATGGCGCGTATAT
>JAGQPC010000210.1 GCA_020426925.1 Planctomycetales bacterium
ACTTCGGATCAATTCGCTTCGAAGGCTCCAGTATGCTTTCGAGAATCTGTTCGCGAGACAACTTTTCCGCGATCTTCGAAAGATCGGGCCCAAGGTGCTTGCCTTGCGTGCCAATTTGATGACAGTTTCTGCAAGCGACGGCTGCCGCTTCAAGGAATAGAGACTTGCCGCGTTCGCCATCGCCCTCTAGCGACAAAATCGCAGTCGGATCCACGGAACTACCAAGCCGGCGCACGCGATCTTCTACCGGCACAAATCGTTCGAACAGGTCGCGAATATTTCCGTCCGAATGCTTTGCCGCAGTGGTGACGATCTGCTTTTGCGCGGACGGCGAAATCTGTCCTTGATCGATCGCGTGAAGCAATTGCAGGGCGCTCGACGTGTGGCCCAAAAGTTCACTCAGGAGCGCAACCCGTTCGCGTTCGTGTCGCGTTGCCACAAGCTGTTTGATCTTGTTGGCTTCTAGTGTTCGCTGCGCAGCCAACTGTGACTCCGGGTCATCTTGCGAGTCGAGCTGGAGGATCCAATCATGCAACAAATCTACACCTTGTTGGTCGACTTCAGCCGAGCCAATACGCGGCATCCGGCCGCTGCCGGTCTTTGACACTCGATGAAACAACGCCGATCGGTACGGATCTCCGGCGGCGACAACTTGGGCTTCCAGAATACCAAACGCACCTTGCATCGGCTTCGCTCCGACCAGCTGCATTTGGGACAATTCAAGGTCGTAGTGCATCAGTGACACGACCGACCCTCCGGCTCCATTTCGATGGCAGTGGCCGCAGTTGGTGTGCAGGTACGATCGCGCTCGACTATCAATTGGTTGAGCGGTGTCGTAAGGATCGACCAAACCAGAATTTGACTCTCGCGGATTTCGTGACAACAGTGTGGCACTGGCAAATGCAGCAAGCTGGTCCAGATTCGGATCAGAGAGTGAGGCTGTGTTTAGCTGGACGGCATTGAACGCGAGCGGCGGTCCCGACCATGGATTGTGACATCGCTGACATTCGGCTCGCCCGTAGAACCTCCACGTTTGCCGCCGAACTCCGCCAGGAGCGTTTTGGTCAGCAACATCAAAGCGCTGCTCTGCTCCTTCGTTGCCTACCAACGTCGCATCCGTCTGCTCGTCGTTCCAGCGATAGGTGTACGGCCGCCACGCGCCGCCATCAAAGTGCAGAACTTGCGTTTCGACGAACCGCCTGCTGGTCGGATCGCCTTGACGCATATCGAGCGATAGCGTTTTCACCAAAACACTATTGTCCGGAAAAGTCCACGATCTACCGCCAGGCCGGATCGCTTCGTCGCCCGGCACGCCAACGAATCGCTGAGCAGTTGCGTAATCAGCCCACGGTTCGGCAACAATCGAGTAGCCCAGGACTCCATCAGACGGAGCCTGCTCGGGAACGGATGCGAAGATGCCCGTGTCGCTGAGCTGCCGAGGAAATTGCGTTGCAAGGTTTTCTTCCGGATTTGGAACGAGCCGGTGCAAAGTCCCAGCGATGTGGTCGATGATTAGCATCTCGCCGTCATGCTGCTCACCGAAGCCGACGATCCGCAGCGTCGAGTCCGCGATTTCGCGATGATAAACGACTTGCCCGTTTTCGTAACGGAACGCCCAAAGTTTGCCGGTATCATAATCGCCGTAGACGTGATGACCATGCAGCTGCGGAAGCCGATTTCCATAATAGGTCAGTCCATCGGTAATGGACGACGATTCAGAATGTTCATGCTCAATGGTCGGTGGAAGAATCGGCGTGGGGCCTCGTGGCCAATTCGGATTCGTCACCAAACTGCCTTCCATCACTGCCCATCCATAGTTGCCGCCACGTTCGACGTGTTGCAGCATCTCACGCAATTCCCAACCGACATCGCCGACCCAAAAGTCGCCTGTCTTTGAATCGAAGCTCATCCGCCACGGATTCCGGAAACCATACGCCCAGATCTCCGGACACACACCTTCCATTGCGATGAACGGGTTGTCGTCGGGGATCTTATAATTCTTACCATCGCTCGTCTGGTCGACGTCAATGCGCAAGATCGACGACAGTAGGTCGCTGACATCTTGTCCAGTTCGCAATTCATCGGGAGGACTGGGCGGAGTCGCGTCGCCTGTCGAGATATAGAGAAAACCATCCGGTCCAAACTTCAGATCGCAGCCGTTGTGGCCACCCGACACCCAAGAAATGATTGTCGCTTCGCTCGCCGGGTCGATGGTTGGTGGATCAGATTCCGTGACCTTATACCGAGCAATGCGTGTACCATCTGGCAGATCGGCCGCCTTAATGTAACAAATGTAGCAGTAGCGGTTTTCCTCGAATTTGGGATGAAACGCGATTGCATACGTTTGTTGGATCTCTGGATTCACAGCGTGCAAATCGATTGCCAAATCGGCCTGATCAACGCTCTGATCATACGGCACAGAGAATACTTTACCCGACTGCTCTACGACAAAGAAACGGTTAATCGAAGGCGTCGTTGCGATGTGCAGACACTGATTGAATTTCAGTTGTGGGTAAACGCGTTCCGTCACGAACGGCAACGGAGGCTCCGGCGAACCTTTGACCCGAGAGTTGGTCCACGGCGGCCGCGGATTAGATGGCGAACTCGCATCTTGTGCAACAGACGGTCTCGCCATCGCAAGTAGTTGACCAAAAAGAATCACGCGAAACAGCCATTTTGTCCAAGACATATTTGCAAAGTGGATGCAGTTTTTTGTTGTAGCCATCAGGTCGGATCGCACTTGTTACAGCGGTGGCAGAAACGTCCGCATGTTGCCGCATACGCAACACGTGATGGCGAGTCTACTCGAATTTGCCACAGAATTGAAATGGCTGCACTTTGAAACTTGTTACTTCTGAGAAGTTGATCGACCGCGCGCGGTCATTCGGAGTCCAGATCGCCCAGAATGTCGCCAACGAGACGCCCAAACTCGGTGGATTGCCTCAGCCGTTCCACGGGTTGAACGCTGGAATTTGCCATGGAACCATCGCTTCGGCTCACGTAAGCTACGGCGAGCTTCGCCGACCCGATCCAGATCCGGACGCTGTCGGTAGGGGTCCAGCAGTCATAACGAATCCAGCCGCTGGCATCGTCGCGTGCCTCGACGAGGATCTTGGTTGCCGGGAAGTCGGGCTGGTGCGGAAACACTTCGACGTCGTGATTATTGAGCTCACGAAGAAAGCCTTCGTTCGCGGCATACAAATCGTACGCATCTTCATTTTCCAGACGCAACGCCAGCGAGTTCCAATGCTTTGCGGCAAGGGAACCGTCGTGTGACTTCACCTCAACTTCAATCCCGTGTCGGACAGAGATTTGATGCAGTTCTGTTTCCAAACGGATTGCCGCAGTTGTCAACGAAACGTTTGAAATTTCGCTCAAGAACTGTGCTTGAATCGAATCTGATATCGGCGGCGCGGCGTCTTTGTGAGGGCGAAGCGAATAGACGACCAGTCCGCTCATCGCGACAATGAATAGGGAGCAAACTGTAAAAAGCACCTTGGCAAATGTGCTGCGGCGTTGTGACGTGTTAGGCTTGCCCAGCGAGCCTGCTGTTGATGAACCGTCATTCGATTCTGGCAGCATTCCGGCGACGTCAAACAACACTTGCAACAAAGCATCGGAATCACTATGCGAAGCCAGCGAATGTGCCACTTCATCTGCTGTCGGTCGTTCATCAGCAGTCTTGCTTAGCATGCGTTTCAGCAGACTGAACAGGGGCGATGGGATTTCTTCGCCAGTAGCCGGAGGAGGATCTTGGCGCCGCCGCTGATCGATCTGAGCGTTCACATCGCCGCTTAACCGAAACAGAGTGCGCCCAGTAAGCAACTCATACAAAGTACAGCCCAAAGAAAAGATGTCGGCAGAAGGAGTCACATCGCCGCTGTTGTCGCATTGCTCCGGAGCCATGTACGCAAGCGATCCGGCCAGCGTTTCACCACTGTCGTTTGCGGTGTCTCCAACTCGAATTGCCATCGACTCAAATGTTGCAATTCCAAAATCCAGAATCTTAACGACACCATCAGAGGTGACCATCAGATTCGACGGCTTCACGTCACGATGGACCATGTTTTTCCGATGAGCATACGCCAAACCTTGAGCCGCCTGACGAACGATTTCGCACGCGCAACCAATTGCCAACGCTTTCCCATTCGCCAAATGCGAGACATCGACTCCGTCAATGAATTCCATGACAAGGTACAGCGTTCCGTCGGCCTCGCCCGCGTCCATCGCGCGAATGATGTTCTTGTGATCGAGGCAGCCGACAGCCTCCATCTCTTTTCTAAATCGACTGGCAGCTTGGTCTCTTTGGTGGTTTCGAGGCCGCAGTACTTTGATCGCAACATCACGCTTGAGGTGCCGGTGAGTCGCACGGTAGACGGTTCCCATTCCACCTTGACCTAAACGAGATTGCACTTGGTAATCTCGAATGGTGTCGACACCAGGCACCAACTCGATCAGACGCACGGTTTCGTCAGCCACGAATGTGTCTTTTTTCATTCCGCGCGAGGACGATCGCGCCGATGACCAGATCAGCGACGACGAGTCTCGAATCATTTGCTCACATTCAGGCGGAAGTCGCTGCGGCTGGATAGCTATTCGGACCGCGTTTTCGATTGGATCGTCGACTTCATTTTCCAGCTTGTCAATTGCCAGGCGGCAAGCGTCGCACGATTCAGCGTGAAGAAAGACATAGTCAGCTTCCGATTCGGACAGATCGCCCGTCAGGCAATGTTCAAGTTGCTTTCGAGACGGACAAGGCATAACCGCGATCGCCGAGTTCTTTTGGCGAAGACCTAAAAAACGTACCATTCAGACAGTTCTATCATAATGATCGCGGCCCCGTGACTTATCCGTGGCTGCTGCATGAATTCGTACGCCCGTTTCCAAGGCTGCGTCGTATACGCGTCCGTCACTGCCCTCGCCGTCGACTCGTAACGCCCATAGGTATTAACAAATCCAAAATACGGTGCAATCGGTACGATTGTCACAGGCGGACTGCAGCATTCGATTTTTCTGCGTCAAGAAACGTCCGGAAATATCCCAGTATCGTATCTTTCTCCGTGCCGTTGGCGCAATTAAATGCAACTTCGATAGTGCGGAGCGTTCAAATGCTTTTTCGATGTTTACTTGTGTTTTCCGTTTTCGTCATGATGACTGGCCGTTGCGGCGCGGAAGATTCTTCTTTGTCCAAACTGCAGAATCTCGCACGCTTTTCGCGAGAATCCAATACGCTCGTCATCTTGCGACACACTCTGCTTGATGCGAACGAATCGCTAAAGCAGCGAACAAGTGACGCGTCGGAGCAATTCGCAAATCAGCTGCCGTTTTCTTTGAACGATGTCGCTGAAGTAACGGTCCTGACCGACCACCAACAAGCGTCCTCCTTCAAAAACTTGAAATCGTTTTCGCATACGAGTAGCCATGAGCATCAGCCGCAGACGTGGACTGATCACGCAATTCATCTAGAGTTCAAAAAACCGATCACTCTTACGTCGATCAAGGAAGCGTTCGAAGGAAGTGAGGCTCTTCATAGCGACGGCCAAGCCGCAAAATACTACGTGGTCAACTGGCGGAACGAGCAGTTCTTGTACACGAAACGCCATGATCTTCCCGCTGTGCTGAAAGTCGGAGACCGGTCGTTCATTTTCTGCTCGATCGATCAGCTTCGTGACGGATTTGCGAAGAAGCCGCTTACTGAACACTGGTTCGATGCTTTCAAAGAACAGGATCTGAGCAAAGCGTTTGTGCTAGGCGCAAGTACCGAGCAACTAAAATCAAGTGTTCCAATGCTGCCAGCTGGTTTTGAGCACATCCAAAATGTTGTGTTCGCGCTTGGTGTGGACTCGCCCGATCTATTCGCAGTCCAGATGTTCTTTTCGAACGCAGAGTCAGCTTCACAAGGAATTGATCTTCTGAAAACTCTGCACGCGTCGCAGAAGCAGATGCTTTTTGATAGCCTTGCCCAATTCCAGCCACCAGCTGAACTCGTTCAACAAGCCACAAAGATCTACGATTCGATCGTGTTCAACAGCCAAGATGCTACGGCGAGCATCACCGTACCGCGACCAGAGAATCTAAACGAACTTCTCGCTCAATTCGCACCCGCGACCTCGAGTGAACCAGTACGTAACTCCCTACCTGACCGCCATGTGACGACAGACACCAGCCCGGCCAAAGACACCAAACCGATTAGCCGCTTCGACGCCGAGGCCACTCGGTTCGACTCAAAATCCATTGGCGATTTGCTGGAGACAGCGGACACTGATTCGGCGAGCGAGGAGCCACTGAGCCCAAGCGATACGCTGCGCAAGACTAACTCTGCTGCTTCGCCGCATGCGGAGAATCCGACGCCTGACGATCCGTCTGATGAAGGCCCCGACGACGCGGAAGTGGACGCCGCATTGTTAGACCTCGGCATCGAGGGTTAGTGCTAGTAGTCCATCGCATTTCCGGTTTTTCGGTAGCCCGTAGTGAATGTTGCTAAAGATCCTTCCCGCCAGGAAGTTTAGCAACTTCCACTACGGCCTCTGAAAACCGGTATCCAATCGTGACGATGGCGCGCATACTGAACGCCTGGGGGAATGCGACTACGGCAATGTCCTGCATGCGATCTTCTGAATTCAATCTGCGTCACGACACATGGGCAAGCTCGTCACAATCGCCAGTTATCCCGACTCGTCGCTTGCAGAGGCGGTGCGTGGCCAGCTGGAGGCGAACGGATTTCGTGCGATCGTAACCAACGCGGTCGTTTCGCACATGCTGTCACACGTGCGAAACGCAATCGGTGGCGCAAAGATTCAAGTCTTTGAAGAGGACGCGCAAGCGGCATTCGACTTTCTTGCACGGTTGGAGGCCGAATCGGGCGACAGTTCCGAGCTTTGGCGATGCCAAGATTGCCAAGAGGTAATTGAAGGCCAGTTTGAAATCTGTTGGGCGTGCGGCAAGGAACGGTCTGAAGTGGAAGACCCGAACTTCGTCATCCCGACAGCCGAAATCGATCCGCCAGAATCAAAGGTAGACGTACTCGAGTACTCGGGCTTGCGTGCGCCGTTGGACTTGGAGAATCCCTATTCGCCGCCCGGCGAAACGATGCTGGCCCGGACAAATCGCAGTCTAATTCCCGGAATAGAAGAATCTGAGTATCTGATTGAGCGTGCGTGGAAAGCGTCGCTGATCGGCATTCTTTTCCCGCCGTTTTTTCAGATCTACTCGATGTATTTGTTACTGCGTGCGTCCGTCACAAGAACACCCTTTTCGCAAAAGGCTCAACGACGTTTTTACATCGCCCTCATACTTAACATCGCCGTCGTCGCGTTGACGCTCGTGGCATTCGGTCCGTTTTTTCTGTAGCGTTGCAGCATCATTACTTGAGTGTGAGTCCCGCGACAACCGCGGCTTACCGCTTGCGACGAAAGACTGCGATTGAAATTAGAGCCGTAATGACAATGCTGATGTTGGCTGGTTCAGGAACTGCGGCGATGAAATTGCTCACCGTCGACCCGGTTCCGGTCAGCTCAAGCCCTATGCCGAAAACGTCGAGGTCACCTTCTAGGTCGCCGGTGGCAAGATGGTTTTCGCCTTCAACCGATTCGATCCACGCGTCGAACTCAGCGGTGTTTTCGTTCCAACCGAGCTGCAGTCGCAAATCACTTTCGGGTGTGAGCGTAAAAGAGTCCGAAACGGCAGAAGAGAGCATCGGCGAATCAATCGTCCAACTGTATTCGTTAGCCGTCGCACCTTCGCCGCGTCTAACTTCCAGCACAAGTTGAGCAAGATCGCCTGTTAACCCTTGATCAGTTCCCAGCTCGTTGACATTGCCAAAATAGCCAAGCCGAATGAGCTCGCCTTCAGCGATAGCTGACGTCATTTCAATCAGGTAGAGATCGCCAAGTTCCGGAGTGATTCGCCATGGGATGCAGGTGACTTCGATACTGGTCGCGGCCTGACGACTGATGCTTCCGCCGTTCGACGAATCAACAAAATAATCGGTCGATGGCATCCAGCGGCCTGCATTCGTGAGGTCGTCACCGGCGGGAAGAACAAACCCCATGGAAATCGTATCTACCAAACTGCCGCTCAGATCTGCCGCACGCGTTGGCTCGGAGAAGTTGTCCTCAAGATCGATAAACCAATGAGTGCCAAAGGCTGGAGAATCATGCCGGTTAAATGTCTGGTCCAGCTCGATTCCATTGAATGTCGCTTGGGCGTTGGCGTGCGTGCTGAGTGCGGCGATGGAAAGCGATAGGAACAAAGTAAACGCGGCCAATCTCATCTAATCTCTCTCCAGCAAGGCGGTTGTGTTTTGCTGGAAGAGCAAGAAGCAAACTCGATGCCACAATCCCGTCACCATTCGGACGTAATCCGAGCGGCACATTTCGCAAGGGAATTTCCGGTTGTTTTCCGATTAATCGGCCGAAAAACTGCAGTTGGCATCGAAAATCGTGTTGCGATTTTGACGCAAGTGACGTTAGCAGCAAACGTAAAACGGCTCTGTTCGCCAAAATGAGAAAGTTCCTTGACTTTGGCAGA
The DNA here is from genome assembly GCA_020426925.1 of Planctomycetales bacterium. Taxonomy (GTDB): domain Bacteria; phylum Planctomycetota; class Planctomycetia; order Pirellulales; family Pirellulaceae; genus JAGQPC01. The sequence goes on from JAGQPC010000210.1 coordinate 8,530, forward strand.
ATCGCAGAGAAGAACTCAATTAACTGCCTTTCCGCAGTCGACGGAATCGTATAATTTGGCGAGTACGTCTTGTACGTTCATGTAGATTCACTGCCAGCTAACGCCGGAGGATTTTTTAGATGTCTGTAAGTTTGACCGAACGCGCCGCAACCGAAGTGAAGCGAATCATTGCCGACCAAAAGCTTGAAGACAGTACGGTTTTACGTGTGGGTGTGACCGGCGGCGGATGCAGCGGGTTTACATATAAGCTCGGTTTCGACCAACAGTTTGATGAAAGCGCCGATTCGAAATACGAATTCCATGGCGTTTCCGTCGTTGTCGACAAAAAGAGCGCTCTGTTTCTTGACGGGACCAAAGTCGATTTCTACGACGGTATCGACAAGCGAGGCTTCACCTTCGACAATCCCAACGCAGTGAAAAGCTGCGGATGCGGAAGCTCATTCCAGGCGTAGCACCCGCGGATTGCAGAATACAATTCAAGCAACGCTGCTCATCGCGAGCAGCGTTTTTTGTTGCTGCAAGCCGGCGGCTAAATCCGCTCAAAGACGAGCGTCATTGATCCCGAGAACATTCTGAAAATCGGCAGGTTTGCCAAACTGTTTTCGATCGTAATCGCTGCGGGGCCCAGCATTGCTGAATTGATTATCGGTTTGGGAAACAGCCAATAGAATTTTCGCTCGATCAGACGCCAGCCTAGCGACGAACAAATTGTTTCGTAGCGTTTCGCGTCGAGCCATTCGACTGTCGACCCGATCTTGTTGTAGATGCTTCCGGCATTGAATTCTCGAAACAGAACGCGACCGCCCGGACGAACAACGCGCGCGATCAACCTCAGCATTTCTTCGTGCGGTTCCATGTAGGCAAGTGCAAACTGAGTGAAGACACCATCCAGACTATCCATCGGCAAGTCCGCGAGGAATTTGAATGCGTCTGCGTAGTGAATCTGCACGTCAACGTCGGACTCAACCTCCGATTCATACCACGGCCGCATGGCGTTGGCAGCGGCCACACGCTCTGGCTTGTTGTCAATGCCGACGACGCGAGCTCCACGTGCAGCGAGCAACGCGGCCTGAGTACCAACGCCGCATCCCAAATCTAATAGGGACGGCTGCGCCACTTTCACCTTGAACCAGTGATCGACTTCACACAAGTACGGCGCGAAGTGATGCAAAAAGTACCGTTCGTGCGTGAGCATGCGATCGTAGAAGGCATGCATTTCCTCCAACGCTCCCTGCGGGAGTTGTTCCGCTTGCAGTTCAGATGTCAAATGGCGCAGAGCACGAACTACCGTAGGCAGTGTCAGCGTTTGAGCTTGAATGAATTCTCGAATCGAATCGTTCATGCTTGCGAATCGCAATGGAAAGCTGTGAGGGGAAAACAAAAACGGCTTTGCCACTAAATCGTCGCAAAGCCGTTTGAGAGTTTAAATTCTTCGAAAAGCCTGGCTAATTCCACCACCAGTTTTCGCCTGAAACGTGCTTGGTCGAAGCTCGCAATTCCTTAACGTGCTGACTCGTCTGCGAACGACTGGCTGCTTGCCACGATTCCAGCATCACGCCGCCAGATGCCGTGATGATATATTCGCCGCCTCGCTTAACAAAACTGCACTGCGTATCAATCGTCTTCGGAGCGTTAAACTCGTGGATTTCCACCGAATTGCCGGCATTCATCAGCAGTGATAGATCACACGCAGCGCGTTCTCGCAAGCCATCGTGCTCTACTAAGGCCGCGATTACGCTCAAGTCCATGACGTTGCGAAGCTGGCCAAACACGGCGTTCTTTTTCGACAGCTCTTCGTAATTCGCGGTCATGTGGTCCGCCCATTTCTGAGCCAACTCGCCACTCTTGCCGGTTGGGACCGAAGTGCCATCAGCTTGAATGAGATCGTTTTCGGTCATCGCCTTGACGCCCTGGCCTCGGATTTCATAGGCCAATCCGTCATCGCTCTTGGCAAGTGGCTCATAGTCACTGGCGAGCCACCAGCGAGGCGTGATGTTCGATGCCTTAACTCGTGTCTTTTTGATCATTTCCAAATAGCTGTCCAGCTCTTTGACTGGCGATTCGGTCAGCTGCATCGCGATCGACTTCATGTGATAGTCGGCTGCAACCAAAACGCGAGCGAAGTGGCTTGTTTCTGGAACACCGGCTAAAGTGACCTGTTGCTTGCCTAGTGCTTCTGCAATGCCGTCTAAAACTTGCGGTGTGAAACGAGCTTGCTTTCGAATGAACTGCTGGAAACGAGCACGTCCTTCAGGCGTCGGATCGATCGAGCAAGAAATTCCACCTTGCCGTGCAGCGTGGACCGTTCGGAACGCAACAAGCAAGTCTTCCAGCAACACGACCGGACGACCCGTTGTCTCGCCAACGACTGCACCCGATTCATTGATAATCCAGCCTTCACCGGGGCCGGCGAGCACGATGTCGTTTTGCTCTGGATAAACAAACACGTATTTGATTCGCTGAATGCCAGCCAAATACTTAACCGAGTCAGGAAGGTCCGCAATCTGTTTGCTTTCGTTGGCCGCGATCGCTTGTTGAAGTTGCTTCAGCGAAACTTTGCGAATCGTATTCAGCTGCTTTAGGTCACCCGGCACATCGGCGAGCTTCATCGCATCGATCATTTCCCGAGTTTGCAGTTCGGTTGGCCGATGAACGATCCCCGACGAATCGATGATGATCCCACCGACAGCACGGCTGCGAGCAAATCCAATACCCGCGAGGCTCTGAACGGAAGTAGCGGCGACAACCGCAGTCAACGTGACGAGCACGACAATATTTTTGGTAGCTTTCGCTAACATTAGGAAACTCCGAGGAATCGGCGGACGGAAAAGAGTCAAGAGTCCGCGGTTTCTGTTCCGGCAGTGGGGGCCTCTTAGATGATTCCCACCGCGTCAAATTAGTTTTCCGCAATAGTCCAACATACCTTCACCAGTTTAATTAATCAATGTAAAGCTCTTGATTCGCGTCAACGGACCGCATGAAACGTATACCGGATTTGCCGTATGTCCGGCATTCCCAAGAATGGAAATATTGAGATCGTGACAAATATCCTGAATCTTCGACACCAGTCCAGTGAATTTGCTTTACGATAGAGGTGCATTATTTTGCAACACATCCCACCGCCTGCGGTTCGCACTGGTTTTTCGAGACGTCTATGCTCGCTTATCTGGTAATCCGAGAAGGATCCAAATGGACTGACGTTTTTCGGCTCGTCGAAGGACGCACCGTGACAATTGGCCGTGCGCCGACCAATCAGATCGTGATCAAAGATGAACGGTGCAGCCGACACCATGCTGAAATATTTCTTTCTGAAGGAACGTGGATTCTGCGCGACCTAGATAGTCGCAACGGAACGATGGTTGGCGAGAATCGCGTCATTGGAGATCACGAACTGAAGCCTGGCGAGATCATCCGGATCGCGCACGCCCAAATGGCGTTCGTTCATGATTTGTCTGCCGCGTTTCCAGATTCGCCTGCCGCACCAAAGCAAGAAGAAACAGCAATGGGGCAGGATGACGACGGCGATCTTCACGACGACGAAGATGTCTTGTCCGCTCACGAACCGACAACCATCACTCACCGCAAAGGACAGACGCGATTCCTCGAACGACGATCCGACGATGAAGACACCTCGATCCCTCGAGTTGGGCGCGCTGCAGCAAAACTTTGTCGCATCGCGTTTGAACTGGCGAACCAGCCCGACATCGTTTCAGTCGCGAACCTCGCGCTCGATGGGATGTTGGAAGCAACCAATGTTAACGCCGGCGCCCTGTTGCTCTTGCCTCGAGACTTTCCCGGCGCACCATCTGGAAGCGATTTGGAAGTCATCGCGGCGCGAACGAACGATGGCGTTAAGTACCATCGCGTCTCAAACTTTCTTGCCACGATGGTGATGCGAGAAGGCGAGGCCGTGTTGGCTCGCAACGTCGAAGGGGACAGCACGCTCGCAAGTCGAGACAGCGCCGGCGAGATCCATGCGACCAGTGTGCTGTGCTCCCCGATTCGCCAAGAGGGTAAGGTGCTCGGGCTCATTCACCTTTATTCGACCAAACCGGAGCTCGTCCCCGACCCGGACGACTTAGAATTCTCGCTCGCTGTGGCCGACAACGTTGCACTCGCGCTCAAGACGCTTGATCGCGAGGCCGAGCTTGCCGAGAACCTAAATGTTAGCCAAGTCGAAGTTAAGCAGCTTCGGAAACAGCTGGGAGCCGCGAGTGAAATCGTCGGTTCAAGTCAGCTGATGCTGCAAGTGCAACAAGAAATCACGCGAGCCGCGCCTAGCCGTGCAACGGTGTTGATTCGCGGTGAAAGCGGTGTCGGGAAGGAACTCGTTGCTAGAGCCGTTCACTACGCCAGTCCACGAAAAAAAGGGCCGTTCGTTTGCTTGAACTGCGCGGCTCTTTCGGAAACGCTGCTTGAAAGCGAATTGTTTGGCCACGAACGTGGAGCGTTCACCGGTGCGACCGACCGTAAGATGGGCAAGTTCGAGGCCGCCGACAAGGGCACGCTGATGCTCGATGAAATTGGCGAAATGAGCCCTACGATCCAGGCGAAATTTTTGCGAGTGCTGGAAGGACATCCGTTCGAACGCGTTGGCGGCAGCCGTGACATCAAAGTCGACGTGAGAACGATCGCCGCCACGAATCGAGATTTGGAAAAAGCAGTTGCAGACGGTACGTTTCGACGCGACCTTTATTTTCGATTGCGCGTTGTCGAGATCCTTGTGCCGCCACTTCGCAAACGCCCCGAAGACATCATCGAAATCGCCGAGCATTTCCTTCGCAGCTATGTTGCAGAAGCCGGTCGTAAAATCGTTGGCTTTACGGCAGAAGCGCGAGAGCAACTGCAAAATTATCGCTGGCCTGGAAACGTTCGAGAGCTG
>JAGQPC010000211.1 GCA_020426925.1 Planctomycetales bacterium
GGCTTGATATCGCGGTGAATGATGCCATGGTCGTGAGCGTGTTTTAGCGCGGAGCACACTTCGATGCCGAGCGTAACGACTTCGCGCCAATTGAAGCGGCGTCCACGCTTCAGTTCGTCTTGCAGGCTGCAGCCTTGGATCAACTCCATGGCGTAGAACAGATGCCCCGCTTCTTCGCCGAATCCATAGAGCTGAACGATGTTGGGATGATGGAGCTTTTTCAGAGATTCGATTTCTGCTTCGAACCGTTCACGGAACGTCTCGTCCGCAGCTAGGTTTGGAGCGAGAACTTTTACGGCAGCTTCGGCGCCCGATTCATCGTCGATCCCGCGGTAGACCGTTCCCATTCCACCTCGGCCCAGCACACCGAGCACTCGGTACGGTCCGAGTCGTTCAAACTCCTGTGTCATAGTTTGCCTAACTGGTCAATGTTGCCAGTAAAAGTGACGACATGATCGATCGAAGTGAGGACAGTGGCACCAGCTAGCGATGCAGTAGTCAGGATTCACAAATCCAAAAACGCAGCCATTATTGGTACGCGCAAGTTGTTCCCTGATTATAACTTCCTCCCGTTTTTACGACAGTTGGAGCCTGTTTTTGATTTGCTCGGCACGTCGAATGCGATGCAATGTTGCGTTTGCTCAACTGCCGTTGATCGTAGCCCTTTCCGCGATTGTTTGGTGGGGAAAAAAAGAATCAGTTTTCGTGGTTGTTTCAATCGAACCTCACCTTCGTGGCGGAGTTTTTCTCGTTGCCACACAGAAAATATTTTGCGCAACGAATGATCTATACTCGTTTAACACTTGTCAAACTCGCGCTGTTCAGCGCAAACAACACACGAGCGATTCGATTCGCTCAAAACAGTAGCTAAGAAACTACAGAATCGTTGACCGCAAGGATGCGTGTCTGGATAACGAACGTTGGGTTGAGCCCGGACGTTCGAATCCAATTTGGACTCGTCACCTTTTCTCAAACCGCTCCATCAAAGGATGAAGGCGGCTGAGGAGTGCGGAATGCATCACGTAATGGCTACACGTTGTGGATCTATTTTGTCGGCCGGACTGTGCGCCGTGTTCAGTGTGCTCTCCACGCCGCTGTGTTCTTTGACCGCAGAGAATTCCCTAACGTCCGCATCAACAACGACGGACTCCGCGCCGAGCCGGACTGCTTTGAAGATCCCTGACGCGTCAAATGCGACGACGCGGCCATTAGCCGATGTCATCACGTTAGCGCTCCGCCACTACAACTACAGTCGCAAGAACATTCGAGACTATTCATGCATTGTCGTGCGGCAAGAACGCGTTCACGGTCGTCTCGGATCGCACGAGTTTATTCATGCGAAGGTCCGCAACCCGAGGACTAAAGATGGCAACGTTGTCATTCCATTTAGCGTGCATTTGAAGTTCGCTCAACCATCGACCGTTAAAGGCCGCGAGGTGCTATTCGTCGATGGCGAAAATGAAGGCGACATGCTCGTTCGCAACGGTGGCAGACGCTTCGACTACGTGACGACTCGATTAAAACCAGACAGCACGATCGCGATGCGAGACAATCGTTACCCGATTACCGAATTTGGAATCGAAAACCTAATCCGCAGGCTGGTCTTGTACGCCAGAGAGAACGTTAACGCCAACTGCTCGGTGCGTGTCTTGGCTGACGCAAAACTGGACAAGCGACCGTGCCGCGAAATTGTGATTACCAATAACGACCGCACGCAGAATCTGCCGTTCTATGAAGTGAGGATCTTCATTGATGATCAGTTGAACTTGCCCGTTCACTACGAGGCCTACGACTGGCCTGCACAACAAGATGAAGCCCCATTGCTGCTTGAACGTTACACGTATCTAAACGTCAAAACAAACAATGGCTACTCTGATTTTGATTTCTCGCCAGAGAACCCAGACATTAACGTTAAGTCGGATTCGACTTTGGCCAAACAAGCCCGACAATAGGGTTCGATCGATCTTGAACGTGATCCAAAACGCTCACTGCCACGAAACCAGCTACACAGAGAGCGATCGCGATTGCCACGTCTGAATTGAAGTCCGCTGGAAAAGTATTTTCCCAACGAATCGGTTTTAGATCTCCGTGGCGATCGGTGATCGATTCCAAGATTTCCTTGTACGGCCAAATTCGGCGAAGCGATCCCACCATGAAGCCGATCAGAGTCGCGACGGTTGCTCCATGAAAGTGTTTTAGCAACCAGCTGAGCACTCGAGAAAAAAGCATCAGTCCAATCACGCAGCCCAAGCCGATAGGCGCAACCGTCGAGAGAATCTCGTTCATCAGCATCGACCATTCTGCTGCTCGCACGTGATCGATCATGTTATCAAGCGTCGCAACGCAATGTTCGTATTGCCCCAAAATCAAGAGTATGAAGGCTCCGGAGATGCCAGGCAAAATCATGGCACTGATGGCCAGCACGCCACAACCAAAAAGAATCAACGGAGTATGCGGAACGGTTGCAGGAACAAGCCCGACGAGCCAATACGCGAACAGAGTGCCAACTGCTAACGCTACGAATTCGCCTGCTGACCAAGTGTGCCGCGCGGCAAGCGCGACGATCGACGCAACGATCAAACCGAAGAAGAACGACATCAATTGTTCGTTGTGATACTCTAGACAATACGACAGCAGCTTCGACAAAGACACGGCCGATAAGACGATTCCGATCCCGATTGGCAAAATGAATGCCCACGGAACCTTTTGCAGTGCTGACTTAAATTGGAATTGCAGCAAACGTGTGGCAAACTCCATGTCGACAGACTTCACTGCATCCAACAGTTGGGAGTAGATTCCCAACAAGAACGCCATCGTGCCGCCGGAAACACCAGGCACGATGTCAGCTGCTCCCATGCACATCCCGGTGAAAAGTAGATACGGGGCGCTCTTTTTTTCGTCTTTTTCTACCATCCAATAATCTCCGTTGATGAACCGCAACAGATAAACGTAGGGCGCAATTGATGCGTTCCAAGGCGGCTGGTCGCCATATTTGTCAAAATGAGAACTTTAGGTTGCTTCGGAGGCTGTGAATTCACGATCGGTGCGTCGGTTTACAGTCGCTGATCGCAGGTCGTGCGATCAATTGAATAAGTGGCAATGACTGTCAAATGACAAACGTGAAAAAGCAACGAAGTTGGCTGATGTTGACCCGTCCACAAGTGCGAATACAATTCCGTCCGCATCTTCGCTGAAGGTGGTGCCATTGCCACCTTGGATTTTAATCAATCATAGAGACGAGAACTGGGGCAGGGATGTTGCCTCAGTTCCAGACGGCGCAACCATGTACGTCACAAGCGGCAGGACGCGAGTCAAAGCTTGGGCGCCGGCAAAGTTAAACCTCTTCCTTGAGGTACTGGGTCGACGCGACGATGGATTTCATGAGCTGGATACGCTCATGTTGCCGATCGGTTTGTGGGATTTATTAACTGCCGAACCGACCGACGATGGATCGATTCAGCTCCACGCTGAATGGGCGATGCCATCAGGTCGAATCGACAGTCCGCTTCTCACAGACCGCGGTATTGGTCAGCTTCCGGACGCTGAACAGAACCTCGTCTATCGAGCATTTGAACTCGTTCGAAAAACACATTGCGAGCCTCGCGGTGTCTCGCTGGGTGCGGTTGTGCGTCTATGGAAGCGGATTCCGTCCGAGGCCGGTATGGGTGGTGGGTCGAGTGACGCCGCAACGGCGCTCATGCTGGCAAATCGAATATGGAATCTTCACCTGCCATTTGCGGAATTAGCTCAATTAGCCGCGCACCTTGGAAGCGATGTGCCGTTTTTCTTGTATTCATCGAGTTGCTTGTGTCGCGGGCGAGGAGAAATCGTCACGCCGGTTTCATCCTGCCAGAGTTTGTTCTTTGTGATCGTGAAGCCGCCGCTTGGCCTGTCAACTGCAAAAGTTTTTCAGCATACGGAAATTCCTCGCACTCCGAACGATTCGGGAGCGATTATAAACGCCTTGAGCAACGGAACCGTGGATCAAGTTGGCAAGCGGTTGTTCAATCGTTTGCAGTCGGCCGCGGTTTCACAGTACGAATCCATTGCCCAACTCGCTAGAGTCTTTAAACGACTGGACGTCGTGTCGCACCAAATGACGGGTAGCGGTAGCTGCTACTTTGGCCTGTGTCGAAACGCAAAGCATGCTCGGCATCTGGCTCAAACGCTGAATTCGAAGAACTTGGGGAACGCGTTTGCCGTTCAGTCGGCGCGCGTACCAATTTCCCGTCGATTGTGTGAACAGCCGGGTCAGAACTAAAGGAGGATCGACGTGAAGATTACGGAAGTTCGCATCAAGCTTATGGAAGATACTGATGATCGACTACAAGGATTCTGTTCGATTACGTTCGATGACTGCTTCGTGGTACGTGATCTAAAGATAATTGAGGGAGCCAACGGACCATTCGTCGCAATGCCCAGCCGAAAGCTAACAGCGCATTGTGGAAAGTGCGGATGCAAAAACCATTTGCGTGCGGGCTTCTGCAATCAGTGTGGTACTCGCCTGAAAGACGACATGGCGCCAAAAGACCAAGACGGCCGCGCGAAGCTGTATGCCGACATCGCTCATCCGATTAACTCGGCGTGTCGAGAAATGATTCAGGAGAAAGTCATCAACGAATACCGTTCGGAGCAAGAGCGAGCAAAGCAGCCCGGCTATGTTTCACGGTACGATGACTTTTACGAATTCGATTCTGAACCAGCGCCACAGCGCAACATGCATCAACCGGAACCAGAGCCACGCGGCCCACATTCGGCACCGGCCAAACGAAAGGACGCCGACAGCTCTAAACGTGGCGACTTTGGAGCCGGGATATTCGGTGATTGATGTCGCCAATTGCAATAAACAAAAAGGACGGCGCAATGCCGTCCTTTTTTTGTTCAGCTTCCCGTGTGTTTACTGCTTAGGCACTAACTGACAGTGCCTACCAGTCCATGCGTTTTCTTCGACGACGGTGCATACCACGCAAACGTTCTGGCGTTTTTGATCGCTTTGCAGCGTGAACCGGGCGTTTCAGCTTTCTGAAACGGTTCTCGGCACGCTCGCTCTCGGTTTGATCAACGTGCGCCGTGTGCTCGTGAGCATCGTCACTGGAGTGAAGTGGATTATTCATTTCGTTTCCCTTTGAATGGTCAAACCCCCAAACGACTTTTCAATGAAGAGCCGTTTTTTGTGAATCGCCTATCGCAGTTCTGCTGACAACCCGGAAACGAGCTGCGCTTGTTCGCAGATAGCGGCAAGTTCTTCAGCGTGTTCAAGCGCGACGCCTGGCAGATATAGCCAAACGCCGACCTGGCGAGCCCAAATCTCTTCTTCGGAGTTCATTGCGCTACCACAAATCGCCACAAGACAATTCGGTTGCGACGCCAGCGTGTGACACAGGTCACGAAGCTCACTTGGTGCGTTGGTTCCGGTCAAATCAATGAAGGCAAGTTTGAACCGCGTGCGGTTGAACGCTGCCAAACCGTTTTCATGATCCATACACACGACGGTGTCCCAGCCCGCGACATTGGCCGATTTACTCAGCAGTTCTCGCATGGACTCGGATTGCGACACAACCAAGCACTGACTCGCTTGAGTGGCGTGCTTTGTAGCGTCTGACACCTGTCGATCCACGCGCCCCCGTGTGGTTCGAGAATGTGTATCCAAATCGCTCATAATCTTCTACTTGCTTGCCCTAACAAGGCATACATGTCGCAGTTGACCACCCTGGCCCGACGCGACGACAAAGCTACCGACGACTAATCGACAGTCCGTTCGTGAATAGTGTCAAGTTGTCCCAAACATCAGAAACACATCAAACATTGCTGTCGAAGCCACACCACTAGGCTCGGCACGAGGTACGCAATCTTCTTCGATTCTGAACTGTTCCAACGAGGAACTCGAACAATTCTTTTTTTGGCCGATGAGCTACCAGCTCAACTTGCGTCGCCGACGGCGATGCATGCCATTGAATTGCACTGGAGCTTTATTGCGTCGGCGTGCCGACGCAGTTGATCTCCGGGAATGGTTCGGGCCTTCCTTTGGTTTCGCAGTCGTTTTCTCTCGAGAACGATACGAAAACTCGTTGTCATCAAAGTTCGAAATCGCAGCATTCATGGCTAAATCCTTTCGTGGAAACTACAGTGTTTTCACTAACAAAAGCCTCACGATCTGTGGTCGTACACCAAGGGCGTACGCCTGCCCACAATCGCCAATCCTTGGAAACACAAAACGTTCCTAACGAGTGCGCCAAGCACTCGCGTTGGCGTGCTACTAAGGCAATGCCTGTGCCGAATTCTGCCATCGAATCTTGATTCATCCGCAACGTCCATCGCAGTAACAACTTGCGACTTGGACATGAATCAACGTAAACACTCGCCGCGAAATCCCCTCTTTCACTAACTCTGGGAGACAATCGGCCGACTGTTTACCCAAACACTTTAGCCCAACGCGTTTGCGGCAATTTCACTGTGACAGTGAAGTGTCACTATTTCAGTGACAACATTGTGTCATACAATCACTACAACTGACACAACCATGTCACTCCGTATAACCGGATGGCTGTCGATTGCGGTTGCATGCATTGCACGTGCGCAACAGCAACGGACACCGAACCAATCTGGTGAAGAGGCCGATCGATTCACTGCTTTGGTGAGATTTTGTCCGGCGCTCAGCCAAACCGGCAATGCTTGCTTGCGTTCGCGTGGGGCGACGCAGGTATACTGAAGCAACGACTCAGCCGAACACGAGGAGCCTTCCATGCGACGTCTCAGCGCCAGCGTCTTTTTGCTCTGCACGATCTGTGCCCAAGTCACCGGTCAGATTTCCGCAGAAAAGCGTGTGAAGATTGAAGTGCTTACAAGCTCCAACGCTTCCTTCGAATCTGCTCACGAATGGCTGGCGGTGCTCAAGAGATTTGATTTTGATCAAGTCCGGATGCGGTCCATGAAACCCAGCGACAACGCGCCCTCAATTCGGGGAAACGATACAACCGGCAACACCGTTACAGTGAGAGCACTGATAACTCCTGACAACAAGTTGGCAGTGCCAGGGGCAAAGTTCAGCCGCAGCAACACAACCGAGCTGTCCAAATGGCTCACCAATCTTCGCCAGCCATCCAGGAAAGACTCAGCCAAGGAATCGAAAGCTGACGACGATCAGCTCATGCAGATCCGTCAGAAGATGGCACAGAAACTTTCGATTCCCTCAAAAGGTGAAAAGATGCTCGTGTTTCTCAGCGGAACGCGAGATTGGGACGTCCCGGTTTCGGTCAATCAAGCGGCGTACATTCAGCAAAGCGATGAAATACTCGACGATTTGTCGCCTCTTTCGCGAGGCACCGCGCTCGCAATCGCCGCTCGCCAATTCCATGCAGCCGTTTCACCAGATGCGGGTAACGGAACACTTGTCATCACTGCTGCAGGGAAAAGCGATCGCGAGTGGCCCATTGGCTGGAAACCAGAGCGCCCGTTGCCGCTGCTTGTCCCTAAAATGATGGACAAGCTCACGATTGAGGTGAAAGATCGCCCTCTATCTGAAGTGCTGAACGCGATCCAGGCGAAAGTAAAGATTCCTTTCTTCGTCGACCATTCAAGCCTGGCTCGGCAGCGGATTGATTTGGACGGCACGCGGGTCAATATCAAGCCGACTCGAGTCGGCTACAGCCGCATTCTGAGCAGCGTCTTGACGCGAAATTTGCTAAGCGGCGAAGTGCGAGTGGACGAAGCGGGGACGCCGTTCTACTGGATCACGACGCTCAAGAAGCCAACGCGTTCAAACTAGCGAACGTCAAAACTATTGAGTACTTGAGAGCGTTGTCGCGACGAGCTTTACCAGCTCCATCATGCGATTTGCGTAGCCAACTTCGTTATCGTACCAGGCAAGGATTTTTACCATCGTGTCGTCGACAACCATGGTAGATGGTCCGTCAACGATGCTCGAGCGCGTGTCGTTGGTGTAGTCGGCCGACACCAGCGGTTTTTCCTCGAAACCCAAAATGCCACGCAATGATGTCGCAGCCGCTTGTTTCAGCAGTTCGTTGACCTCTTCTCTTGTGGTCGCTCGCTGGACCTCAAAGACGCAGTCGGTTAACGACGCATTGAGCAGCGGAACTCGAACAGCGATCCCGTTCAGCTTGCCGTGAAGCTCTGAGTAGATCATCGTGATCGCTTTGGCCGATCCGGTCGACGTCGGGATCAGTGAAGTGAGCGCAGAACGAGCTCGCCGAAGGTCCTTGTGCGGCGAGTCCACTACAACCTGCGTGTTGGTAACGTCATGAATTGTCGTGATGACTCCGCGTTCAATCCCGATCGCCTCGTGAATGACCTTGACAACGGGCGCCAAGCAGTTCGTCGTGCACGAGGCCGCAGTTACAACGTCGTGTTTGTCGGGATCGTACAAATTGTCGTTGCATCCCATGACGATATTGAGTGCTCCATCTTTTACCGGCGCCGCAACGACGACTTTTTTTACCCCTGCCGCGAAATAAGGGTTCAGCAGCTCAGGTGTGCGAAATGCGCCGGAACTCTCCACAACAATGTCGACTTGCTTGTCTTGCCACGGCACTTCGCCGGGCCGATCGAAGTTACTCACGCTAACCGATTTCCCGTCCACAATCAGTTGATCGCCGTTCGCTTCGACAGCTCGGTCCCATCGTCCGTGAACAGAATCAAATTCGAGCAAATGCGCAGCTACTTCGGCACCGCCGGCGTTTTCGTTGATGTGAACAATTTCGATTTCGGGCCAGTCCCAAGCTGCACGAAAACCGAGTCGTCCCATGCGACCGAACCCATTAATTCCGATTCGTACGCTCATTGCGATTCTCCTTGCGAAAAATCTTGTCGCTTTCTATTCCGGATTAGTTTTTGGCTGCCTGTTCGTAGCGTTTTCTCATCGCTTCGATGTCCAGCGGTTTGTTTGTGCTGCGATTCCACCATTCGTGAGCTCGCGTTGGATCGTATTTAGGATTCACTGTGGGCATTCGAGCACCCACACCGTCTCGCCATCCGGACAATTGAGCCTGTAATTTTGCAGCGATGTGCGGATATTCATCAGCCAGGTCGCTTGATTCAGAGATGTCGCTATCCAGGTCGTACAGTTCGACTGTGCGGGTGTCGAACCATTCGATCAACTTCCATTTGCCCGATCGAATCGCTCCCGCAGGCCGCGAGTGGTGGTAGTGCGGATAGTGGAAATAGATCGCATCCCGGTTCAGCGTTTCGGCGTTTCCATTGATCAGCGAAAGAAGACTCTTCCCGTCGATTGGCTGGTCAGAGAATGCGACACCGGCGATTTCGGCAAGTGTCGGCAGCAGGTCGGCTGTTGTCGTTGGCTCTCTGCACACGGAGCCCGCCGCTACCTTGTCTGGCCATTTCACGATCAGTGGCACGCGAATTCCGCCTTCGTAAATCGTTCCCTTTTCGTCGCGAAGCGGCGCGTTGGTCGAAACAATTTCACCTGCACCGGTGTAGATTTGCCGCAAACCACCGTTGTCTGACGCGAACACGACGACTGTGTTGTCGTCCAATTCCAACTCGTGAATCCGCTTTAGAATTCGCCCGATTTGTGTGTCCAAGTCTTCGATCATCGCCGCGTAAACAGGGTTGTTGACTCCGGACGCGGGCTTCGGCTTACTGCGGTATTTCTTGATCGTCTTTTGATTTGCTTCCAGGCGAATGTGAACTGCATGGTGTGACAACGTCACAAAAAACGGAGCTTCCTGGTGACGCTCGATGAAGTCAATCGTTCGGTCGGTTAAAACGTCCATCTGTTTTGGGCCGGGCGATTGGTTGCCACGCTGTCGTTCGAAATCTTCCGGCAAGTTCCAATCGACGACGTCGTAGCCTCGCTTGTCAGGTAGAAAATCTTTCGCGTTGCCCAGATGCCACTTGCCAAAATATCCTGTGGTGTAGCCTGCCGATTTCAACGCGTCTCCGACCGTCTGAATGTTCATGGGCAGCTCGTTTTCAATCGGCGGCACGACCATTTTTTCGAACGGACGCCAGTGACCGGGAATGAAATCAGTAATTCCGACTCGAGCAGAATACTGGCCCGATTGAATGCTGGCGCGAGTCGACGAACAAACCGGCGATGCAGCATAGAAATCCGTAAACTTCATGCCTTCGGCCGCAAGCCGATCGATATTTGGCGTCTCGTGCCACGCGTGACCGTAGCAACCGACGTCGGGCCAACCCATGTCGTCAATCAGGAGAAAAACGACGTTCGGCGGTCGCGTAGTATCTTGAGCCAACGAATGAATGGGGACGAGCGCGGTGACCAACGTAACGAATAACAGTAATTTCTTCATTTTTGGATTGACCTTTCGAAGGGCTAGTTTTGCGAAAAGAATTCAATAGTGTTTCGGTTGAATCGCTATCGTAGCCATCAATACTGCCATATCCCAGATCGCTCGGACGACAACACCTCGGTGGGGCCAGTTGTCGGTCATCTTTTGTTCAATGGCTTCCGTCTGGGCATTTTCTATTTGAAGTCGGTTTTTCGCTGTGTTACCGTCTCGGCAGTAGCACACGAATCTAAGCCGCTTGCAAGGAGAAATAAAATGAATCGGCAATTCCCAAACCTGGTTCTCGTTTTTGTCGGATGCGTGCTTGGCTGGTCGGTTTCAGTCCGAGCGTCTTATGAATCTGAAGTGTTGGCCGACAACCCGTTTGTCTACTATCGATTTGACGAAACATCTGGCGAAGCGGCAAGCGATTCGTCGGGCAACGATCGTCATGCAGAATACGTTGACGTGGAGTATGGAGAAACGAGCGTCAGCGATTCGCTTGGAACAGCAATTCGCTTGGACGGGTTTGCGAGCCATGTGTTCGTGCCGGCGCTAGACTTTGAATCGGATCAACTGACGATCGAAACCTGGCTGAACGTCGACTTCATTACAGGCCGTTGCTGCACATCGGTATTCTCGCCTGATGGATGGCAACCGGGCTGGCTTCATTACAACCTTGGGGAATCGGGGCGCGTCGAATTTGCACTCAACAGCGGAGGCCCCAATGATCGCTGGACATTTGATGACGAACTACCGTTGGAGGAATGGGCTCACGTCGTTTCTACGTATGACGCCGACGAAGCGTTAGCCAGAATTTGGATCAACAGTGAAGAGGTCGATTTTGACATTCCCGACTTCTCGTCGCCACAGACCGTCCAATTGGTTGTCGACGCTCAAATCGGAGCGTGGCAAGGATCTCGATTTCTTTCCGGCGCGATCGATGAATTTGCGATTTACGATTCCGTGCTATCGGATGAACGAATCGAAGCACACTATGCGGCAGCGTTCTCGCCAAGCATCGTCGGAGATTTCGATGGCAGCGGGGAGCTAGATTTAGCAGACATTAATCAGCTGTTGGCAGAAATAAACAGTGGAAGCAACGACGCAGGTTTTGACCTGACGAACGACGCGATGGTGACCGAAGCTGATCTTGGCGTTTGGGTCAACGACCTGAAAAACACCTGGGTTGGTGACGCCAATTTGGACGGCGAGTTTAATTCGTCAGACTTTGTCACCGTTTTTTCAGCTGGCAAGTACGAGAAAAACGAAGTCGCGAACTGGTCCGAAGGAGACTGGACCGGTGATCTGCGGTTTAACAGTTCGGACTTTGTTGCCGCGTTTCAATCGCAGGGATACGAACAGGGTCTGCGTCCCAACATGGTGCCGGAACCACCCAGCTGCGGAATTGTTTTCATCATCGCTGTCGGCCTTTTCGCCGTCGCCCGTCGATTGCGTTCGATCCGCTGAATTTCGTTAATACTCTGCGATGACCGCCGAATCGTGATGGATGCTGGTGCAAGTCACGACAAACAGAGCAAAGGGATTATGGCTGCGGCCACTGGTGTTGCACCGAGAAGCTGTAGCGATTGGGTAAAAAACACCTAAAAACTAGCAGGCACCACTGCTGTGCAATTCACCCTTCAGCTCCAAGGCAACAGCCGAAGGTGCTACAAGAGGCGAATGAAACTTTCAGCACGACACTTCCCCACTTCAAGTCGCGCATTCGAGCCAGTCGTGTTGATCATCGAGTGACCGCGGAGAAAAACTCCTTGATTTTTTTCTCGCTCGATTTTTGAAATCCGTGTACCTTCATTTTCAACAATTTGATTTCGCGATGAGGTAACTCTCGTCGCCGCAACGTCACAAGAGCATTCAAAACAGGGGGGAATGCAATGAGACTTGTCTGTCTAGGTGTACGCGCGCTCTGCGTAACGTCGTGTCTGGTGACTTTTGTACATTCTGTCGAGTTCGACTTGATGACTGTTGGTGATCCTGGCAATCGCTACGATCGCACGTACGGGGTTCCGTCCAATCCAGCCAGGTATGGTCGCTTCGGCGCAGTGAACTACGCATTTGAAATGGCGACAACCGAGGTTACGCACAATCAGTATGTGGAGTTCCTGAATTCTGTCGCAGCTTCGGATCCGCATGGATTGTTCGACGAGCTAATGATGTCGAGACCTCGGGGCGGAATTATTCGTACAGGCGAAGAAGGTAGCTACGCATACGAAGCGAAACCGAAAGCGGGCTACTTGCCTGTTACGTTTGTCACGTTTTGGGACGCAGCGAGATTCGCCAATTGGATGCACAACGGACAGCCTACCGGACCATCAGGCCCAGAAACAACTGAATCGGGCGCGTATGAATTGGGCGGAGTCACGTATCCCGACAATTTCTCCGTGACTCGAAATCCTGATGCGGTTTGGTTCTTGCCCAGCGAAAACGAATGGTACAAAGCAGCGTACTACGATCCTCGCACGCAGGCTGAAG
>JAGQPC010000212.1 GCA_020426925.1 Planctomycetales bacterium
CATTTTGTTGCTCGTGAATGCAGAATGCTTACTGAGTTGCGACGAGCAGCAGACGCCGATTGAGATTTACCCAACGCGCACCTGCGAAGAACGCGAGCCCGCGTCGCCAAATTCACTGTGCGTTTTGGTCGCGGAAGATTCAGTTACCGCACGCCTGACGCTGCAGCGTCACCTGAATGTAAATTATGACTGCGAGATTCTGGAAGCAAAAGACGGAAGTGAAGCTCTGTCACTGTACAAGGCGAACCGTGATCGCATCGATGTCGTTTTCACTGACATCGATATGCCGCGAATGACCGGGTTCGATCTTCTTCGAGAATTGCAGTCGCTCGAATGCGAAGGCCCAATCGCACCCGTCGCCGTTTTGACTAGTCGTTCCGATCAACGATCACGCGACACTGCTACGCAATTCGGTGCTTTTCAGTATTTGACGAAGCCGTCAAGCGAAACCGCCGTTCAACAGGTCATTGACCGCGTAATCGCCCTACGCGAACACACGAAGAAAGTACAAGGGGACTAACGACTATGAGTCAGCACACCATCTTAGTCATTGATGACAGCGCTACGATACGCCGGCTTGCAGTGGGCGCATTAACTCGTGCCGGTTATCAAGTGTTGGCGGCACCGACAGCCGAAGAGGGACTGCAACTTGCCGAACGCGAATCTCCGGATCTGATCATCTTGGATCACCAGTTGCCAGGCACTACGGGTTTCGAAGTTTGCACTCAACTGCTCGCTGACAACAGATTGGCACAAATACCGATCGTAGCGAGTTCTACGTTAAGGAAACAAGCGTACGTCGAGTATGCCGACTGTTCGAACGTGATCGACATGCTGCCGAAGCCGTATACGGAAGAGATCCTGTTAAGTACCGTCGAGCATGCGATCAACACGGGAGCGATGGTCGTGGACTCGCAGGCTCATGGCACTGCGGTTCCCGAAACGTGCAATTCGCTTGGGGATGAATCGCTTTCCGGAACGTTTGCGGCGTTTTCCCTGCGTGAAGTTTTAGACTTCTTGAACAACGGTTCGAAAACAGGTGTGCTGGAAGTTGAAGCAGAGAATTGGCGGACATGGTTCTATCTTCGGGACGGACGAGTTGACGCTGTAACTTCCAATGGCGTTGACAAGGATCTCGTTACACGCAAATTACCCGATAGCTTACAGAGCCTTGCGCCAGTTTTAAATCTAACGATCAGCGGAAAGGGCGGCTCGGAATTGGACGGCCTTGTGCAGCTGCTGAATAACCGAGTGCTCGATCCTCGGCTGCTGCAGAAAATGTTGCGTCACCAGTCGTCTGTGCTAACGATGCACTGCTTTCAGTCGGCGGCAAAAACATTCCGGTTCGAACCGTCAAACACGCTTCCGCCGTTGTTTAGCGATTTGCCGCTGCAATCGAGCATTCTGGCACTGCTGATCGAGGCGGCGCTATTGCTCGAAGACAGCGAGCTGCCACCGTTTGAACAGGTGTCATTTATTCGCAAAGCGATTCGAGGTCAAAACCTTGATCGAGCAGGATTGTCCGCGAAGCATCAAAAAGTCGTTGGTCTGCTGGGCGAATTGCACTCGCTTGCACAAGTCGCGCAAAAGCTCGGGTGCGAGCAATCCGAGGCGATGCGAGTTCTTTATGCGTTGACCAAGGCAGAGCTGGTGGAAGTCAAACGCGTTGCGGCAAAACCGCTGGTTGTTTTGTTTGAGCCCGATGCAGATCGCGCGGGCCAGTTGAAAGCGGAACTTGAACGTGAGGATGTAGCGTTCGACGTCAAGGTGGCACGAGAAAAACTCGCGCTGCAACTGCTGCTCAAGAAAAGTGTTCCGGACGCGCTGGTACTTCCCAGCGGAAATCAACCTCCAATCGATTACGTTCGACACAAGAACCCCAACGTTGCCATTGTTTCCATCGAGTCCGATGGCGAGCAATCGTGCGATTGCGCGAACGCGACTCTTGCACAGGGTTATGGCAAACAAGCCTTTTTAGACTCAGTAGCGATGGCGCTGCGAAACCAGAATCACATCGAACCCGCAGCAACGCCAGTCTAGAGAGGATTGTGCTATGAGCAATAGCAATGCAACTCAGAAACAACTCGTTCAGCTAAGAGTAGCTGCGTCGAACGGCAGTGTGATCGAGAAGCAGCTTCCCGAGGAAAGTTCGTTATTGATCGGCTCAGGTGGCACAGCCGCCATCCGCCTGCATGATCCGAACGTCGCGTCTATTCATTGCTTGGTGCGATTTTGTCAGGGCGTTCTTGCCATCGAAGATTGGTGTTCTGCGAGTGGCACGTTCGTCAATGGCCAACAGATCGACGGCGAAACGGAGTTGAGAGATGGCGACAAAATCGAAATTGGGGGCAGCTCCATTACCATCGGATTTGCTGCAAACGACGCAATGCTGGAACGCGACGACACAGAAGACGAATCCGATACAGCAGCCGAAGTTGCACTCGACTCACAGCACGTACTGGACGAGCCAGAGACGGACGAGCACGCGGCAGAACCACCCGTCGACTTCGCTGCAGACGGTGACGAGTTTGATTCGCCTAACATACGAATAAGTCCCGGTGCCTACAGCCAAGCCAGTTTTAGTGAAGAGCACTTAGTTCCGTCCGGGGCTGTCGAACCTGCCGTACCACCAAGTCAAGAGTCTTGGGACGACTGGTTGGGCGATGAGGACGTAAGTTCTGCACCGCTTTCGATGGACGAGGAGACGATTCGGATGCTCAATCTGGAAGTCGCTAGTCTGCAGGCGGAGTTGGAGGCTCGCACACAGCAACTTGCCGAATCGGAAGGCCGACAGTCGACCGACGTGTTTGGTCGTTCCGACGACCATGATCCGCTAGAGCGACGTTTGCAAGAGTTGTTGGCTGAGTTGAGCCAAAGCGATCAACGCACCAAAACGTTGGAAGACCTTCTTGAACACTCTGATCACGCTACTCAAGTAGAGCGCGAAGAACGGCACCAGATCGAAGCGTGGGTTTCTGATATCGAGACTCGGATTACGGCGCGCGAAGAGGAATGGCAAGGCGAGCGAGACGTTCTGCTGAAGCAGATCGAACAACTGCAAGGAGACCGCGAACGGATCGAAGCGACGCTTAGCACAAATGAGAATTTGGCTGACGTCGAGGCGCAGGAACGGGCCATTCAAGAGCTACGTACCGAGTACGCAGAATTGGAATCTCGCTTCAAGCAATCGGAAGAACAGCGAGTTTCGCTCCAGGAAAAGCTGGAGACGGCAGACATGCAAACCATGTTGGAACGCCAAGAAAAGATTGTGGAAGAAGCTCTACGTGAGGAACAACTTGCGATGGCTCGCGAGCGAGCGGAATTCTCGCGAACGAAAGCAGAATTGCTGCGTCGCGTTTCTGATTTAGAAGCGGAGCTGTTTGGGCAAAAGAAAGCTGTGACAGAAGCCGACACTCGCTTCCACG
Source organism: Planctomycetales bacterium (assembly GCA_020426925.1). GTDB lineage: Bacteria > Planctomycetota > Planctomycetia > Pirellulales > Pirellulaceae > JAGQPC01. The sequence goes on from JAGQPC010000212.1 coordinate 3,426, forward strand.
CCTTCCGTGATCATCTCCGAGAAATCAAAGAGCAGCCCGTTACTAAAGAATCTATTCCTCTAACGAAACGCCTTGTCAATTTGTGGAACCGCCTTGAGTATGGACCGACCGACACCGAGTAACTCGAATCCAAGCGATCCAAAATGAACAACTCGACCTTTACCGATCAGCCTGTTGAGCGACAAACCGAAACATTGAAGCACGTCGTCGATCACGTCGAACAATTCTTGCTGACGCAAGTTGAACGGATCGAACAGGAGCTATTGCAGATTGAATCGTGCACTGCGGAATTGTCGAATCAGGCATCCTGTGCACCAGCTCCCTCAAGTCAGGAAGGCGACAGCGAATGCAATGCGAAACGCCTGGAATTAGAGGAGGACTGCCAGCGCCTTGCCGAGGCATGGGAGCGTGTTGAAAACGAACAGCGGCAGATGCTGGCAGCACAGTCCATACAACAGGCAATAGGCGGCGCAAGTCGAGTTACTGCCGGTGATGGCCCTTCGGATCTGAAAGGTAAGATTCCAACGAGCCTTAATCCGATCACTGGACCATCGAAATCGCCACAGTCGGGACGAAATCCAGCGAGCATGACGTTCAAACAACTTCAACAACAAATCCGCGCTCACAACAAGCGGCGAAAATAGACCATCCATTAAATAGAGCTCACTAAGTATCCCAGGGGAGAATCACAGTGTCGACAGTCTTTGACGATGCGTCCATCACCGATCTGGAAACTCAATATTGTCGAGTTTTGGCCGGCAGCGGAAGCGACGCAGACAAACGCAACGCATGGAAGATCCTTGAACAAAAAATGGCAGTCGTTCCGAAGGGCGATGTACTGGTCGAAATCAACGACGCAGATGTTTTCTCGTCGCAAATCGATTCCGTGACCGAAGACTTGCTGTTTGAAGTCGATTCGTTCTACATAGACCGCTATGCCGTAACGAACGAAGAGTACGCCAAATTCGTTGCCGATGGTGGCTACGAACAAATGGCTTACTGGCCAGAGGACATTTTTCCCCAGGTTGTTCAGATTGTCGATTCGACGGGCATTCCCGGACCTCGCTTCTGGCAAAACGGAACGTATCCAAAGGAAAAGGCTAATCATCCTGTTGTCGGTGTGTGCTGGTATGAAGCGAATGCATACGCGTTGTGGGCCGGTAAAACGTTGCCGTCCTGCATGCAATGGCAACGAGCTGGTGACTGGCCCGGCGATGGCAACGGATCTAAGTATCCCTGGGGAAACGCTTTCGATCCGGAAAGAGCAAACCTATGGAGCGACAAAACGAACGGCACAGTTCCAGTCGATAGCTACGTCGAAGGCGCAACCCCAAATGGCGTTTACCAACTGATTGGAAACGTTTGGGAATGGGTCGCCACGCTGTTCGAGTGCAACGATGGTTTGGAAGGCACACGTGTCGCTGTCGAACAACCTATGGCAGAAATTCGAGGCGGCGCATTCGATACATACTTTTCGAGTCAGGCCACCTGTCAATTCCGTACAGGACAGCCACTCATGATGCGGGCGCAGAATATTGGATTCCGCTGTTGCACAGCGATCGAAGAACTCGCCTTGCCGTCCGATCCGTACGCGTTTCTAGAAGATGAGGAGCAATAGCAGTGAATCCGATTGAACAAAGCATGACTTCGGTTAGGTTTCTTGCTGAAGGCGAACAACTCAAATGTGTCTGTTGTGATACGTCGCTTTTCAAGCTGGACGGATTTTGCTCGACTTGCCAGGCACCAACCAGCTTATCTCGCGCCGTCGTAGATCGCGCGGCTCCGTCTGGATTTATTTCGGTATTGGGTGCGAGCGGCGCAGGCAAGACCGTATATCTTGGCATGCTGTTGGACATGCTGACGAAAGGAACCAGGGAGTTACAAGGGCTTCCCAACAACTCGCTGTCGGTAGCTGTCCAAGAACAAACGATTAGCGCGCTCGAGAATCGGCAGTTTCCCGAAAAGACGCCGAATGACATCGACCAATGGAATTGGTTGCACTGCGAACTGAACGTCAAGAAAAGACGCAGAGGATTTTTTGATATTATCTCACCCGATTTCGCGGGAGAAGCGCTTTCGTACGAACTGGAACATCCCGGCACATTTCCAGTCGTCGATAAAGTGATTCGCAAGTCCGAGGGAATCGTTTTCCTGGTCGATTCGATGCAAGTCCGCGACAACGGTCGCGACGAGGACTTCTTCGCGATGAAACTGGCAACTTACATCAACAACGCACACTCTAGAAAAGGCGCGTTCGGAAGTAAGAAGAAAGCCAAAGTCAAACTAGCGATCGTTTTCACAAAGTGTGATTCATGTCACGAAGCGGTTGATGATCCGCAGGCATTCGCCAACGCCAACATGCCTGGCTTCACGAAGTATCTAGAACGAAACTTTGCGGCATTCAAGTTTTTCAGTGCCAGCGTTGTCGGATCAACTGGAACTCTGGTCGATCGACTGGGACGCATTGACCAGATTCCGTTTCATGTTTCGCCGCATGGGATCATAGAGCCAGTCGAATGGCTGATTTCCTAGAGGCAAAGAAGACTCCATGTACGTAGATCAAGCCGTTTTCGCATCGTCACGTAACACTCAAGCAAGCGGTTACCAGTTGGTTTCTCGCTCGCGAGGGATCGACGAGCAAACCGCGACGACGCTGCGTGATTGGGGACCGTCACAGGGAGCACTGCTGTCGCGTGATGTCGATGCGTCGGCGTACAGCTACTACACGCTTGGACCAGATCGAGCAGTCGTGTCACGCACGATCTATGGTGGACCGGAATACAGCCAACGAGGCGAACTGGAAGTCTATACTCGCTCGATCGTCGTAAGCAAACGGATGCTCGAAAACTACGACAATAATCCGTGGTGGTTGATCAAGACAATTCAGACGCTGGGCTACTTTCGGTTGACGCGACAAAGCGAACCGTGGATGGTCGAAGTAGACTTGCCTTCTAGATCCCTGTTGGGTGTTCAAACGAAACCAAGCAGTCGAATCGGAAACGAGCCACTTTCGTTGGCAGTCCAATCGTTGCAGATGAATCGGCCCGTTGCCCTGATTGGGAAGCTGAATATCGATGACGCAATGACGCAGCTCATGAGCTGTCTTGGAGTTCAGCAGCGAACGCGGATTTCATTTACAACCGGCATGGTCCCCAGTGTTCGACGTCCGTTCTTACTGCACCTCTTCCCGCAGGGTTCAGCGACGTTGAATTCGAAACTCATTAAACTCGGAATCAGCCCCGTCGACTGTTAAAAAGCGGCGTGGTGAAGAACTTCGCTATCAGTTCTAAACGACCAGCGCAAGCGTAATGCTCTTCTCACAGCGGAAGGTGCTGAACTGCCTTCGCTGTTCGCTCAATGCTAAAAGACGCGTCAGCCTTTTTTCATAGACGGCTAACTCTGGAAAAAACGACGAAATGCGCAAGCGACAAAAAGAACAACAGTGGAGCCATTAAACTGCCTCCGAACCAGGATTCTGCCATCATGGACCTTACGCCATAAATGATCGCCGAAACACAGCCGATCATGGCGCATGCTTGGCCAACCAGCAACGCGAAATCTGCGAATGCCGAATAGGCAAATCCGTTGCGAGCAGGACGGTTCGCATCATTTGACAGCTCGGCAAATACTTCTTTCGATTGGTCTGCCGCGGCTGGAGCGTCTGGATTCCTTGCAAACCACGAGTCCGTGGTGCCGTCTGGTTGGGTCCCGCAGTTCCAACACGTGTCGAAGTTGTCCTCGATCTGCTCTTCGCAGTTAGGGCATTTCCACATTTCTCAGTGTCTCCGCGGGATGCCGCGTCTAAATTGGACAAATGCAGGCGTCCGCCATGTTCACAGGCAGGTAAGTACTCTTGTCAATTCGCCGGGTCCGCCGAAGCGACTGTGCATGATTCTTTGTCGCCACGAACTACAAAGTGCCAAGTCCAAGCCACCAGGATCACCTGCAGAGGTACACGGATTAGCAAATATACCGGCCCCCAACTGTGACCACCCATTTCGACACGCTGAAAAGCAGCAAATATGTTGATGGGCAGGAATGCGACCAGCAACAGCACTAAAGCCACGCCAGATTTCTTTCGCGCACTCGGGAATAGCACGGCTACTGCCAGGACAACTTCCAGCACGCCCGTGCAATAAACAATCGCGATTCTCATTGGGACGAACGACGGAATCATCTCTGACATTGGCATCGTTTTTATAAAGTGCCCGATGCCTGTAAATACGAACACCGCTGTTACTCCGACAATCGCGCCGGACTGAGCGAATCGTCGGTCCCGGTGAAGCATTGACTGCCCGCACAGTGCAAAAATCCAAGGAAGGATAAGCAGCGTCAAAATAATCAGTGGTGTCGTCATGCCGTATAAGTTGGAAGGCGACGCGATCAACTATGCAGAATCCGCCGATAGATTCGCCGAAGGGTGCCAGTTTAACCGAATCACGAAGAGCACGCACTGTTCGAACCAGGCATCTGCGAACGCAACCGGCAAGAGACGATAGCAACACAGGTACCCAAAGTCACAACCTGGAAGCTTACGCCACTTTGGAAAATGGATGGGTAGTAGGGGTCGTTAGATTAGCGGAGTCCGTGCCGATGTTTTCGTTGCGGGACGGCAAAAGTGACAGCGTGACGGTTGCTTGCATAACTCGCCGATGTCAGATGGAGGAACCGCGATTCACCAACTTGCCGATTCAGAAGCATTTGGATGCACTTGGGCGAAGACAAAAACAAATCGCTGGCGAGATGACCTCGTGCGATAGGCATCCAACCATCCAAGACGACACGAAATAGGAATCTTGTCATATGAGAAGAATGACGATTGCCAGCCTAATACTTTTGTTTTTTGTTGCGGCTAGTGCTTTCGCGGAAGAGCGTGAGTCGGCGGTTACGAAGTTTATGCGCTGGAGCGGTTACGGAATTGGAGACGGATATCACGTTTGTCCGTGCCCGCGTCAGGAACGTTGCCGACAACTTCCAGGCGTGACTCACGTGGCCCCCGTTCAGTGCGCTCCGTGCCAAGAATCGTGCCGTGCGCCAGTCGTCTCCGAGCCGATACCTGCGATCCCGGAGTTTTCACCTGTACCGGCTGCGAATGAGAGCCTGCCGGCTCGGACGTCGATTGTGACGGAAACTCAACCTGCGGAAGTGAGCAGTACTCAACGCCTGAAGTTTCCAACGGGAGCGACTCACTATGTTCCAGCTGTGTCTCAAGGCACCGGCTTGAAGCCTAGCGTACAGCGGAAAACCAAGCACCTGTTTGACGGAAGCTTATGGTACGGGCAAAACCGCCTGCGAGAGGCCGACACGCAGCAACAGATCGGGCAGCAGCAGTTGGGGCGTTGGCCGCACGTTAGTAAGGCGCAGGAAACTGCGGCTCGTTAAACAAGCCTCGCAGCTTGCGACAGCGCAGGCAAAACCTGAGCTGTTGAGCGGTCCGCGGGATTGCTCTACAATCCCCGCCTCGTTCCCGGTTTCGGGAAATTGAAAAGCGGTGTTCCGCTAAACATTGAACACAGTGAATTGAACAGATTGAGGAGACCGACCATGGAACGATCGCTAATTCTACTGAAGCCCGACTGCGTCCAACGACGTCTGATGGGCCAGGTGATTTCGCGGTTCGAAAACAAGGGTCTTAACATCATCGCCATGAAGATGATTCAGGTGACGCCTGATCTCGCGAAACAGCACTACGCCGAGCACGTTGAAAAACCGTTTTATCCTGGATTGGAAGCGTTCATCACAGGCGCTCCCGTCTTGGCGATGGTGCTGGAAGGCCTTGAAGTAGTTGCCGTCGTACGCGACATGCTGGGTGCTACAAGCGGATTGAAAGCGAATCCCGGTACGATCCGAGGTGATTTCAGTAGCAGCAGGCAGATGAACCTCGTTCACGCTTCCGACAGCATTGAGTCGGCAGCTCGCGAGATCGCTCTCTATTTTGATGCGAGCGAAATCTGTGAGTACACGCCGACGCTCACTCCATGGTTCAAAGCGGACGACGAGTAAGATTTTGGCGAACTACAGCGCTGCGAAGGCTTGACCTGCTTGCTCGATTTGTTCGTTAGTGACGTCCAAGTGCGTGAGTGCTCGAAGCCGAGCATCTGATTCAGCAAGGACGATCACGTTCTTGTCTGCAAGTCGGGCGACGACGTCGTCGGCCGAGCCGAGCTTTTCGACGTCGATGTCGACGAACAGAATGTTCGTGTCAGGTTTGCCAAAGGTCAGTGATAGTCCGTCTTTGGCTTCGATGAACTGGGCCAAGCGTTTCGCTTTCGCGTGATCATCAGCCAGTCGTTCGACGTTGTTTTTCAGAGCGTACAAACCGGCGGCAGCGATAACGCCGCATTGACGCATGCCTCCTCCGAAAAGTTTTCGATGGCGTTTGGCCATGTAGATCGCGTCTTCAGTGCCGGCCAAAACGGATCCGACCGGCGCTCCCAGACCTTTGCTCAGACAGATGCTAACGCTGTCGAAATGCTCGGCCCACTTTGATGCAGGAATGCCAGTTTCAACGACGGCGTTGAAAAGTCTGGCGCCGTCCAGGTGTGTAATCAGCCCGTTTGCGTGCGCCCAATCACAAACGCGAGTAACTTCCTCGAACGGATAAATTGCTCCACCGCCTCGGTTGTGGGTGTTTTCAAGACAGACCAATCGGGTGCGGACGAAGTGATCGTTTTCGCGGCGAATCAAGTTTTGGGTTTGCTCAAGTTTTATGATTCCTCGTTCGCCTTCGACTGTTTTCGCGACCAGCTGGCTTAGTTGAGCAAACGCACCTTGTTCATAGTTATAGACGTGACAGCCTGCGTCGCAGATGAATTCGTCGCCAGGCTGGCAGTGGACTCGGAGTGCGATTTGATTTGTCATCGTGCCCGAAGGCATAAAGATCGCAGCTTCCTTTCCGAGAACTTCCGCTGCGAATTCCTGAAGTTCGATCGCCGTCGGATCGGCACCCATCACGTCGTCGCCGACCACCGCGTTCGCCATCGCGGTTCGCATGTCGGCGGAAGGCCTAGTAACTGTGTCGCTTCGCAGATCAATTGTCGTTGTCATTGTGTTCTCGCCAGCAGGATGGGAACGCTCATTTGAACGCATCACGGCATTTTGCAAAAGAACCGGTGACCGTTCCCTACAAAGCTGTCACCAAAAAAGATAGTCTGGTTCTAATGAACGACGAACTAAAGCAACTTGCCGAGCGGTTTTTGAAGGGTGAATCTACCGATGCTGAGTTTCTCGCGGAGTGCCTTGGTTCAGCAGCCTCAAAAACGGCCGACGCGACGCTCGACATGGACCGCCAGCGACGATGTGGTTTTCCAGAAGTCGTGTTCGGCGAAGGCAAGACTGCAGAATCGCTCATTGAGATATTCCGTGCCTTTGCCGAACGCGGCGTTATTCCGTTGGCGACTCGCGTTGCAGACGAAAAGGCGAGTCGACTGTGCGCCGAATTTGACGTGATTCACAACCCTGTGGCGAGAACCGTTCGAGGGAACTCGGGTTCGTCTCGCAATCTGGCCGGCAAAGTCGCCGTCGTGACGGCAGGAACCAGCGACGTGCCAGTTGCTGCTGAGGCACTTGAGACGCTGGCGTGGATGAACATTGGTACGCTGGCAATTGACGATGTCGGTGTCGCTGGTCCGCATCGATTGTTGGCTCAGGTTCATCAGCTGCAAGGTTGTGACGCCGTGATTGTCGTCGCCGGAATGGAAGGTGCTTTGCCTAGCGTCGTGGGTGGCCACGTGTCTTGCCCCGTTATCGCTGTGCCGACGAGTGTCGGTTATGGAGCAGCCTTTGGCGGGATTGCGGCATTATTGGGGATGTTGAATAGCTGCGCGGCAAATGTCACCGTCGTGAATATCGACGCTGGATTCAAGGCCGCTTACGTCGCCGGATTGATTGCGTCTCGACGAAATGCGTGACGCGGCGCGATCGGTTGGCGGCCTACCTTTCGGACGGGTTTTCGAGCACAATAGGTTGCCGTAAGAATCTAAGTCGAGCTTCGTTTGCGGACGAACTTCCGCTCGACGATTAACTTCCCGCCGATTCGCTTGCCTCCGACCGTGCAACTGCTTCGTAGCCTCGACGACATTCCTGACCAGTTTCGTGGTTGCGCCGTCACGATTGGCAACTTTGATGGTGTGCATCATGGTCACGCAAAAATTATCGAGCGTGTTCGGCAGCTTGCGGAGACTGTTAATGGAAAGCTGGTCGTGTTCACGTTTGAGCCTCATCCAGCGATCGTTTTGAGGCCGGACTTGGCACCAGCGCCGCTTACGTGGCTTGAGCGAAAAGCTGACTTACTGGCCGGCCTGGGGGTCGATGCGGTCGTGGCTTATCCGACCGATCGCGCGCTACTCAAGCTGACTCCAGAGCAGTTTTTTCAAAGTATCGTGGTGGACAAACTCGCCGCAAAAGCGATCGTCGAAGGCCCAAACTTCTGTTTCGGCCGAGACCGGCAAGGTGATGTCGCGCTATTGCGAAAACTCTGTTCCCAGCAGGAAATTCAATTCGATGTGGTCGAACCGATCACTGCAGGCGATGACACGCTCGTTTCGAGCAGTCGTATTCGCGAAGCGATTGCGCGTGGTGAAATCGATCACGCCAACGAGATGCTGACGCAACCGTATCGTATTCGCGGAATTGTTGCTCGTGGAGCTGGACGTGGAAGCACGATCGGATTCCCTACGGCAAACATTGATGACGCGGACACTTTGCTGCCGGCGGACGGAGTCTATGCCGGGCGAGTGCAACTTGACGGAGCTGAATTTGCGGCGGCGATCAACGTGGGAGCCGCACCGACTTTCGGTGACGACAAGAAACGAGTGGAAGTCCACATCATCTGCTTTGATCGCGGGCTTTATGGCCAGATGCTGGAGGTTGACTTTTTGCGGCGGCTGCGGACCATTCAATCATTCGATTGCATGGAAGAACTAGTCGCCCAGCTGCGGGTCGACATTGGCGACGCAAAAGAGGCCTATCGACAGGATCGGTAAACTCGCACTAAACTCTCCGTTTCAACGCTGCAGGCTTGCAGCTTTGTAAAAAAAAAGAACGCGACCGTGGGGAACGACCGCGTTCTTGGTGGGAAGCAGATATGGATTACAAGATCATGGCGGGGCGAGCTGAGGGGAACGCGTGCTCGAACCTTGATCTCCATATCGGTTGGGAAGCAGCGGGGAACTGCTTCGGTTGGAAGGATGTTACGAGAGGGATCGTCGCGATCGAGACGAACCAATCAAGAATTTCATAACGCTGGTCATAGAAGGAACATCCGAATCCTCCGGATTAATCCGTAAAGACTACCACCGGAGACGTCGATGTTGCTCAGACCAATTCAATACGCGGTAATGCGTAGGCAGACTACACACTGATATCGCAGTCGGTGCTAGCGGTGAACCATGGGAAAGCAATACATCTACACGATTTCGCACCTGACCAAAAAGCACGGTCAACGTACCGTCTTGGAGGACATTTGGCTGGCGTTTTATCCAGGCGCAAAAATCGGCGTGCTGGGCCGAAACGGAGCTGGTAAAAGTACGCTGTTACGCATCATGGCCGGCGTTGACAAGGAATTTGACGGTGAAGCCAGATTAACCGACGGATTCACCGTCGGCTACGTGCCGCAAGAACCGCAGCTTAACCCTGAGCTCGACGTGTTCGGAAATGTTCAGGAGGCCGTTGCAAAGCAGCGAGCACTCGTCGATCGGTTCAATGCAATCAGCGTTGAGCTGGGTGAACCGACGGACGACGACAAAATGGAAAAGCTGTGCAACGAGATGTCCCGCATTCAGGATCAGATCGACGCCGCCGACCTGTGGAATCTCGACCGCCACGTCGAAATCGCGATGGACGCGATGAATCTACCCCCCGGTGATGCTGACGTCACGACGTTGTCTGGCGGTGAGCGGCGACGTGTTGCATTGTGCAAGATTCTATTGCAAAAGCCAGATTTGCTTTTGCTGGACGAGCCGACAAACCATC
>JAGQPC010000213.1 GCA_020426925.1 Planctomycetales bacterium
CCACGGTTACCGTGGCGGTTTTGATGGCACCGGCACGATAATAGTCTGCATCTACCTTAGAACCGATCGCAGTCTGACTCACTAAAGCACGCAGCTGCTCAGGCGAACTGACGGCGACTGAATCCCACCTCAGCAAAATATCGTCGACTTGAAGCCCAGCGTCCTGAGCGGGCGACGGGTCTCGAACGACGCCAACCAGCACTCCATGCGTGCCATCGAAGCCTAACCGCTTTGCCGACTTCTCGTCGACTGGAAGCATGGCGATGCCAAGGTAACCCTCTTTCGACAAACTCGTGCCGTCCCGCATTCGCCCCGCCATTTCTTTGGCAATGTTGCTGGGAATGGCAAAACTAATTCCATTAAATCGATCGCCGTAAATCGCAGTGTTGATGCCGACGACATTACCCTTCGTGTTGACGAGCGGGCCACCACTATTTCCAGGATTCAACGCGACATCCGTTTGCAGCAAATCCTGACTTGGGTTGCCAGCAAGTCGGCTTCGATTTTTTCCACTGACGATTCCAGAGGTGATCGAGCGGCTCAATCCGTAAGGACTTCCGATCGCCCACACGAGCGAACCTTCTCGCAACTCATCGCTTTCACCCCATTCGGCAACAATCAAGTCGCTGGCTTCGATTTTTAAGAGCGCCAAATCGGTCTGCGGATCCGCACCGATCACCTCGGCTTGAAACATCCTTTCGTCCGCGAGCGTGACATCGATAATCTCAGCACCTTGAATGACATGAAAGTTCGTCAAGATATAGCCGTTCGGATCGATAATCACGCCGGAGCCAAGTCCCTGAAGGTCGTCGGGAATGTCGCCGTGCAATCGCCGAAAATCATGAGACCGCACGACTCGCTGTTCGCTGGTATTAATATGGACAACGCTTGGTCCAACACGCTGCATAATCAGTTCGTACGACTTTGAAAGGTCGGTCAACGATGACATGTTCTGCAGCTGCTCACTTGCCAGTTCGAACTCAGCGCGTTGGCGACCGCGAGCGGAGGCGTACTGGACCTCTTCGACCATCCATGGCACGACGAACCGAATTATCGCCACGACAACTAGTGCGGAGAACGTCACCAACAGAATCTTCGGCGTGCCTTCGGGCTTGTGTTTTTCTGGTTCGGCCACAGCCGCCGCTTCGACGACGACGGCCGAAGACTGCTCTGACTTAATCGAGCTAGCAGCTTCGCGATTGACACCCGATTCAATTCGGTAGCTCACTCCCCGAGCAGGCGTTTGTGCGCGATTAGGATCATTCAAGTCGCTTCCGGAAATACCATCGTTCGGTGATTGAGAATGTTCCATCAAAATGCCCTTTGCTCGCAGCGACACAAGTTCTGCTTAGCTGCTACATCAAATTCGAAAACTTCCACTATCGTAGCGATTGCACGGACGAGCACCGAAAATCTCATTCCGCTAGTCCGCGATTTTTGCCAAATGTTGCCCGATTTATCATCAAAAACCGCGAAAAAACGCCAAATCATTTGTTTTCCTCAAACCGCCGGACACTCCCCTAAACAGCGCAAATTACTGCGACCCGACGACTTACACGAGCAATTTGCTGAAAACACAGGCTGGGATTTTCTTGAAATAATCCATTATTGATGAGATAATCCACGGCCATCCAAGCGGCAGCGTCTGTCGCTCCCACCTCAACACCCTACCGTCAGTCGAGAAGGAACCTCATGTCACGGTTACGCTCGAGTCTATGTTCTTGTTCCGCGATCGTCGTTGCAATCCTTGGCTTTGGATCAACGCATGCGGTTTTCGCCAACCCTGCAGTAACAAGTGAACGATCTTCAGACGTCGAAGTTCTGCGAGATTTTAAACTCAGCATCGAAGCCTGCAGTACCGATCGAATTGCGGCGATCTCCGGACGTGACGGAGTCTTGCAGTTAGTCGTCACTGCCGAGGCGACCGATGGAACGCAAACAGACATCACTCGTGCGGCGACGTATGCAGTCGAGCCGGCTGGAATTCTGCAAATCGATTCGACGGGACTCGCGACGCCCATTGATGAAGGCACCGCTGTTATTCACGCGTCGCTGAATGGGCAGTCGGATTCGATTCGCGTTGAAGTAAATCACATCGAGAACGACCTTCCGATTAACTTCACAAACGATGTCGTTCCTCTGTTCACCAAGCATGGCTGCAACGGTGGTGGATGTCACGGCAAAGCGAGCGGCCAGAACGGATTCAAGTTATCGCTATTAGGTTTTGAGCCTCGTGAAGACTACGAATTCTTGATTAAAGAAGGCCGAGGCCGCCGACTGTTCCCGGCAGCGCCTGATCGCAGCCTGCTGCTCGAAAAGGCGATTGGTAAAGTACCACATGGTGGTGGGGCGAGATTAGAGTTTGACTCTCCACCTTACCGAGTCCTACGGCGATGGGTCAGCCAAGGGATGCCGTTCGGCTCAGACAACGATCCAAAAGTTGTCGGTATCGAAGTATTTCCTAAAACGCGAACGATGACACCAGGAGCCGCACAACAGCTGATCGTCACAGCAACGTACGACGACGGCTCCGTTCGCGACGTAACGCGAATGACTCGGTTGAATTCGAACGACAACGAAATGGCTGAAGTGACACCAGCCGGTTTGGTTGAAACTAGAAAACAGACTGGCACCGTAGCTGTCATGGCCATATTCGCCGGACGAGTCGACGTATTTCGAGCGACGTTGCCCTTGGGCGCTGAAATCGAGGAACTACCAGAAGAAAAAGGGTTTGTCGATCAACTCGTATTCAAGCAACTAAAAGAGCTTGGATTGCCGCCATCCCAGATTTGTGATGATGCAACTTTCCTCCGTCGCACAACGATCGCTATCGCTGGACGACTGCCGACGCTGGAAGAAGCCACATCGTTTGCAGACGACCAAAATATCGACAAACGAGAAGCATTGATTGATTCGCTGTTGGATACGCCCGAGTACGCCGACAACTTTGCCACAAAATGGTCCGCTGTTTTGCGGAACAAGCGAGAAAACAACGACGACAAACGAGCAACGTTTGCTTTTTATCGTTGGATTCGCGATAGCCTATACGACAACAAGCCTTACGACGAGTTTGTTCGCGAAATCATTACGGCATCCGGCGATGTCAGTGTTTATCCTCCGGTCGCCTGGTACCGACAAGTTCGCGACAAATCGGCGCTCGTCGAAGACACCGCACAGTTGTTCCTCGGTTTGAGAATCCAGTGCGCAAAATGTCATCACCATCCATTCGAAAAGTGGAGCCAAGAAGATTACCACAGCTTCTCTGCGTTTTACGCTCAGATTGGGCGCAAGCCGACGCAATTCCAAAAGCAAGAACGTATTGTCCACCAATTTGGAAAGGCGTCCGCCAAGAATCCTAAGACCGGAAAAGATCTACTTCCCACGGGGCTTGATGCCGAACCGCTTGATCTGATTCCCGACGAAGATCCACGTCACGCTCTCGCCGATTGGATGACCGATCCTGAAAATCCGTTTTTCGCTCGAGCACTCGTCAACCGATACTGGAAGCATTTCTTTGGTCGAGGCCTGATCGATCCGGAAGACGACATGCGAGTCACGAACCCTGCATCGAATCCTGAACTGCTCGACACTCTCGCACAGCATTTCGTCGACACTGGATTTGACATGAAAGATCTCGTCCGCGCGATCTGCAATTCCAGCACGTTCCAGTTGGCGGCCGATCCAAACGAATACAACCAAAAAGACAAACAGAATTTCTCGCGGTTCTATCCGAAACGACTGGACGCCGAAATCCTGTTGGACGCCATCGATCAAGTGACCGGGGTGCCTACCAACTTTGATGGAGTCCCTGTCGGAACTCGCGCAATTGAGCTACCCGACAACGGTTTCAACTCGTATTTCTTGACCGTGTTCGGACGACCAGAATCGAGCAGTGCTTGCGAGTGCGAACGCTCAGGCGACGCCAGCTTGGCCCAAAGTCTGCACTTGCTGAACTCCAAGGACATTCTTGGAAAAGTCTCTTCAGATGCAGGCAACGCAAAACGCCTGGATGACGACAGCCGTCCGATTGAACAGCGAATCGAAGAACTTTACTTACTCGCATTCGCAAGAAAACCGAACGACGAAGAAATCAAGATCGCACGCGAGCACACTCAGACTCGGGAAAAAACTCGCGATGGCTTCGAAGATGTCGTCTGGGCGTTAATCAATACGAAAGAGTTTTTGTTCAATCACTAATCGTGGTTTGAAGAAACTGTCAAAGGGCGCGGGCGCCGTGCAACTGCGCCCGAACACGTAGTGGAAGTTGCCAAACTATCTTGCCCAAGCTGAGCCAACCTGAGAGATCTTTAGCAAGATCCACTACGATTTTCTGCTTGGCGTTATGCCCCATCAATCGCACGCCAGATCTCGCGACAGCTTATGCAGCAACCGAGTTGAGTTGGCCAGGTGATGTTGCCGAAAACTCCGCCAAGAACGTAAGCTACGCTTAATTGAGCGAGATCTTTGCGGAAGATCAGTCGAATACCACAAACATCACCATCACACAGCGATCGCCGGAGTTCGAAAGTATGCCTAGCTTTTCAACCGAAGTTCCCCACACGCTTGGCCAAGCAGAAGCACAACAAAAACTCGAATCGTTCCTGCAAAAAATAATCGAGCGTTACAAGGATCAAGTCAGCGACATCAAAGGAGACTGGCTCGAAAACGTGCTCGATTTTTCGATGACAACGTACGGCATCAACATCAAAGGTAAGCTCGCGGTCGAAGAGGACAAAGTGCGGATGGACGGCGAACTTCCTTTTGCCGCAATGATGTTCAAAGGCAAAATTACCAACGAGATCACAGAAGCCCTACAGAAGGCACTCGCCTAGCATTCATTGGCTGTGACCGTTGCGTCGGCTCGTTTCGCATTCGATAATCTGGCTGCAGCAAAATGCTGCCGTGTTCGTTACGCTGGCACTGGCCGGGATTCGACCAGTGGTGCTTAGTCGCCTGCCGTAGTGGAAGTTGCTAAACTTCCTCGGCCTCAGGGATCTTTAGCAGACGCGCCCGACAAAAGTCCAAACTTCAAAATTCGCATACATGATATTGCGATGCAATCTACACTGACCCACAGCATGCTGTGGTTGATTTTATCGAAGCTGACTTTTGTCGGGCGCGTCTTAGCAAGATCCACTACAGTTTTCAACGGATGAGGGCACGAACAATTCTGCGATTATATTCCACGAACGACTCCACAACGGCTCTCTCATGAATTCTTCCATCTGCCATTTCGCATTTGCCGGACTATTCCTAACGGCTAGTTTTTTCTCGTCAGTTCGTGGCGATGGTCGTTCTGACAACAACGTCGATTCTGTGCGACCTGTCCCGCCAATTCCCGAAATTGAACTGTCGAGGGACGACCGCAACTTACTTGCCGAAGGCTACAGAAGTCTCTACCAGAAGATCGCCGAACTCTCGAAAGATGAATCCTTGAACAATTGGATCCCCGACGTTGAGATCTTTGCGAGAGCGATTCGCGATGCTGTCGAGCACAACGAACTGTTTTCGAAGCGTGACATTGAAAATGCCAAAGAAGTGCTCGGGGAAGGTTTTCGTCGAGTAACAGCGCTCGAAAAACACGCTCCCTACTGGGCGAGTCAAACCGGACTGGTCGTGAGAGGCTTCCGGTCGAACATCGACAAAACGGTTCAGCCTTACGGGCTGGTGATCCCAGATAACTATTCGGTCCGCGGTACTGATAGTGTTCGCTTGGACATTTGGCTTCACGGTCGCGGCGAGCGGTCGTCGGAATCGGTTTTCATCGCCGAGCGAATGCAGCAGGTTGGCCGCTTCGCTCCAGCCGACACGATCGTGTTGCACCCGTACGGCAGATACAGCAACGCGTTCAAATTCGCCGGCGAAACTGACATCCTGGAAGCACTCGACCACGCCAAGCAGAACTATCGAGTTGACGATGATCGGATTGCTATGCGTGGATTTTCGATGGGTGGCGCGGGATGCTGGCAGATGGCAGTCCACTTTCCCGACATGTTCTTTGCCGCAAATCCAGGCGCCGGATTCTCCGAGACTCCAGAGTTCCTGAAGTTCTTTCAAAAAGAAACTCTGACGCCCACATGGTTTGAAAAGAAACTGTGGCAGATGTACGATTGCCCAGGCTACGCGATCAATTTGGGTCAACTGCCGACGATCGCTTACAGCGGCGAGCTGGACATCCAAAAACAGGCGGCCGACGTCATGGAGACTGCACTCGACAAAGAGCAGATTCACCTGACTCACATCATCGGCGCTCAAACACAACACTCGATTGACGATGCATCGAAAGTCATCATCGAACGCAAGTTAAGTCAACTCGCCAGAAACGGCCGAAACCGAGTTCCGCAAGAAGTCCACTTCGCAACTTACACGCTGAAGTACAACCGCTGCAATTGGATTACGATCACTCGGATGCGTGAGCATTGGAAGCAAGCACGAATTGACGCTCGATTTGATGTCGCCGCAAGCACAATTCAGATGTAAGCGCGCTCCAGGACGGTC
>JAGQPC010000214.1 GCA_020426925.1 Planctomycetales bacterium
CTGAAATCGCGCAATCGCCGTGGGGAACGGGGTCTTTTCCGAATTTCACAGCGGCGGATCTTGACCAAGATGGCGACCTTGACTTCGTCGCGGAATTGTTACAAAGCAATGAACTCTGGTATTTCGAAAACCGCCCCATTGGTGATGCGAACAACGATGGCGTCTTTAATTCCTCCGATCTAGTAAAAATCTTCCAAGCGGGTGAGTACGAAGATGAGATTGCCGAAAACTCGACGTTCGAAGAGGGCGACTGGAATGGCGATGGTGATTTCGATTCATCGGATCTAGTCGCGGCATTTCAAGCGGGAACGTACCAAGCCAACGCAGTAGCGCGTTTGGGAGGAATTGCGGCGGCCACGGAACTGATCTTTGATATGGATGCGTCGAAGGATCATCGAACGCGAGTCTTTATACCTTAGACCAGCAGACGAATGTCACTGGGTGTAGCCAAATGTGAGCTCTGTCACCCAGCGTAAACTGACCTAGCGCCAGATTCCGGCGGAAGTGGGTTTTGCGAGCATATCTTCACGCTGGCAGCATTTAACTACGGGGCGATGGGTGTAGATACGCATCGGTGACTCCGCAATCCGCGACAACTAACTTTTTGCGCGTTCGGATCCGAAAATTCGCCCGTCCTACTTAATAGACAGTCCTCTAGCTGAATCGATCCAGTCGCCGCGTACGCCGTTACCAACAAGACGCATCTCAATAAACCGCACTACTGCCACAGTGGCCGGTCTTAGGATCGGTCTCGTACGTTCGAACGAAGAAAGCGCGTAAATCATGATTCACCGTCACCTGTTTCGCCAAAGAACGCTTGAACAATTGGAGTCCCGTCATTGCTTATCCGGCGCCAGCTTTGTGGAACACGAAGTCTACGACACGTTGGAACATCCGCTCGCAGAGTTGGTCGACATTGATGCAGACGGCGACCTCGATGTTCTGGCGGCGTCCGAATATCGTGGCGAAATCCGCTGGTACGAAAACAGGGACAGAAATGGAGACTTCGGGACATTCCGCTTGGTTGAGGCTGAAGAAGAATTTCGGCAGATCTACTTGATTGAAGCGCTGGATTTCGACAATGACGGCGACGTTGATATTGTCACGGACAGTGAAGGCAAAGCTGGACGCCTGCTTGTTTGGTACGAAAACACAGACGGGAAAGGAAGCTTCGCACCGTCTCAACGAATTCTTGGCCCAAACAATAACGCCAATCCAGTCGCCTTAGCTGACTTGGACGCAGACGGTGATATGGATGTGATTTCTGTGATTAACAGCGTCTATTGGCTTGAACAGACAGGCGATCAGTCGTTCCGATGGCATCCAGTAAAACAGAGCGGGGTACACGGTGCATTGGTTCGCGATTTTGATGGTGATGGCGATTTAGACATCGCGACGTGGAATGAGGCGACATGGGAAGAGAGTGGTCGTATTTCCATTTTCACAAATTCTGGATTCGGTGAATTCGCGGAACGCGATGGAAGCGATATTGAATGGCCGGCCATTGACGGACGCGTTTATAACGGACGGATTTTCGCTGTCGATGTGGATGGTGACCACGATTTAGATCTCGCAGTTGTTGGCAGAGACGAAACAGCACTCTACGAAAATGTCGGTGGCCACAACAGATTTGAATTCATGAGTACGTTTGCGGCTGAAAACGTATCTAGCCTGTTTCCGTTGGATGTCGACAGAGACGGCGATCTCGACCTGCTGATGGATGCAGGCTACGAATTCGTTTGGTACCGAAATAGCGATGGAAATGGAACGTACGAACCAGGAGGTTCTATCGACTCTGGTTTCGATGTAAATTCAATTCAGGCGGGCGATATTGATTCCGATGGAGACAGCGACCTCGTAGTTGGAGCCGCGAGTTGCGATCTCGGAAATTGTGTCTGGAACTTCGTCAACTGGTACGAGAATACTGGTAGTGTTCAACCGTTTTCTGAGCCAGTCAACTTGCTGCCTCCATCGATTGGATACATCGACAGCAGGACCGGCCCACAAGCTATCGACATGGATGCTGATGGCGACCTGGACGTGTTCGTGAGTCGCGAAAGCTGGCTGAAAAATCTCGGTAACGGCGAGTTTCAACTCGAACTGTTTTCGTCTTTGGCTCCACCGTCTTGGACTCGATACAATATGATCCCGAGCGACATGGACGGTGATGGCGATATGGATTTTGTTTACACGACCTACTCGTCGGAAGCCGGATGGACAATCGAGTGGGCGGAAATGTCTTATGGCGAAATGCATCCAAGCGACTTACATACTGTTGCGTCCACAAACAAATCTGTTTCAAAGCTCTTATCGGTCGACTTCGATCAGGACAACGACCAAGATCTATTCTCCCTGCAATACGAATCAGAACCTGTTTTTTCGTTCGCGTTGATGCAACATGAAAACATAGACGGCCAGGGAACGTTCAGAGAGCCTAAAATCGTGTATGCTGCCGAGGCGAGCGCGAATGTGAAGCCATTCGACTTTGATGTTGACGGAGACACCGATCTCGTCGTTGTTCAAGGTAATCAAGTGTTTTGGATGGAAAATCGACGCGGTCAGTTCGAGAATCCCACTTCGTTGTTTACGACAAGCCACAGAATTGACCAAGTCGAGTTAGCGGATCTCGATGGCGATCATGACGTGGATGTGATTGTGTTAACGCGGCACTTCACCTCGGGCGAGGTCGCTTGGTTTGAAAATCCGAATGAAGGGAACGTCGGCTGGAACGAAAGTGTCATTCGCACTTTTGAGCATCGCCGGGTTTTTACGCTAGAAACCAATGATTTCGACGCTGACGGCGACGTCGATATATTGCTGTCAGATGCAATATTTGACGCTGGGTACTTTGACGGCGAGCTCAGCTGGCTTGAGAACGTCAATGGACAAGGCGACTTCTCAGAGGTGCACTCCATTGCGCAATCAGCACACAGCGGGATTTACGCCGAATCGGATGACTTCGATGGGGACGGCGACACCGATATCATGGCCGTACTTTCTTCAACGGAAATCGTTTTTCTTGAGAACGAAATACGCCCCATCATTGGTGACGCCAACTACGACGGCGTCTTCAATTCATCCGATCTGGTGAAGGTCTTCCAAGCAGGCGAATACGAAGATGAGATCGCGGGCAATTCAACATTTGAAGAAGGGGATTGGAACAACGACGGTGAATTTAATTCGACGGATTTGGTTGCAGCATTTCAAGCGGGAACGTACCAAGCCAACGCA
>JAGQPC010000215.1 GCA_020426925.1 Planctomycetales bacterium
TGCAAATTGCCAACATGATCGAGCTGGGACAGGTCGAAGCAGGAATCGTCGTTGGCACGGAAGATAGCCGCCATTTGCTACAAACAACAATCGAAACGCTCAACTCCGATACTACGTTGACTCGCAACACGATCAAGCTTGCGGTTGCTTCGCTTACCATCGGTTCAGCGAGCGGCGCTATTCTGTTGTGCAATGAAGAACTTTCCCAAACGGGCAATCGGCTCAACGCCGCTTCAGTTCGAGCCAACACGGACCATCACCGACTTTGCCACAGTGGCCGTGACGAAGCGGTTGGAAGCGGCATGCAACCGCTAATGCAAACAGATTCAGAAACACTTATGAAGGAAGGAATCGCAACAGGCGTCGAGACGTTTCGATCATTCACTACGAACACTGGCTGGACAGCCGAGACAATCGACAAGACGGTATGTCATCAAGTTGGAGCCGCGCATCGCAAACTTATGTTGGAATCACTCGGCATCGATCTCAACAAAGACTTTGCGACAATGAGGTGGCTAGGGAACACCGGTTCGGTTGCGCTTCCAACCGCATTGGCGATTGGGGCAGAGCAAGAGCATTTTTCTGAAAACGACAGCGTGGCGCTACTTGGAATCGGCTCCGGGATTAATTGCGTCATGATCGGCGTGGAATGGAACAAGAGCCGCGTTCGAGGGAGTGGTTCCGTTCCGGATCGGAACCTAACGCAGCAATCCGTGAACAAGTAACTTCGCTGTCAGCTTGTCTGACAGTGAATCGAATTGGTTAGTCACGTGTCTCGCGGTCGCAAGTCTTTGCTCGGGTTGGCCGTTTTCTTGCCACGTCTGAGCTTGCGAGGCCATCCAACGGTTTCCGCATAGAGAGTCTTCCTGATTTTGGCCTACACTTACAGTATTAAGACTTCGCCTAACAATTGGATTCCGCAGATCGTATCTCAACCGGAAGAGAAAACAGATGCAGCTTCGAGACAAAACGCTCTTCATCTCAGGTTCCACGCGCGGCATTGGACTAGCGATTGCAAAACGTGCCGCTCGAGATGGCGCAAACATTGCGATCATCGGCAAGACAGATGAGCCTCATCCAAACCTGCCGGGCACTGTACACACAGCGGCGGAGGAAGTGCGAGCCGCCGGCGGGAACGCGATCGCTTGTGTCACCGATATTCGGTTCGAGGATCAAGTTCAAGATGCAGTCGAAAAAACCGTTTCTGAATTTGGCGGAATCGACGTTGTCGTCAACAATGCGAGCGCGATTTTCTTGGCCGGAACTGCGGAAACGCCAATGAAGAAGTTCGATTTGATGCACAGCGTGAATGTTCGAGCAACCTTCATGACAACGCAAAAATGCCTGCCATATCTTCGAAAATCGTCCAATCCACACGTGTTGAACATTTCGCCTCCGCTCAATTTGGATACGAAGTGGTTTGCAGGGCACGTCGCCTACACGATGGCGAAATACGGCATGAGCATGTGCGTGCTTGGAATGGCAGAAGAGTTTCGCAGCGAAGGCATTGCTGTCAACGCTCTATGGCCTCAAACAGCGATCGCTACGGCCGCTGTGCAGAACCTGTTGGGCGGCGATGAAGCCATGCGTTGCTGTCGGAAACCGGAAATCATGGCCGACGCAGCGTACGAAGTCCTGTCGAGCAAAAGCACCGAGCACACTGGTAACTTTTTCATCGATGAAGACCTGATTCTTGGCTCGGGTGGTAACTTGGACGACTACGCGGTTACGCCCGACGCAAAACTGATGACAGACTTCTTTGTCGATTCCAAGGAATGATGTGGCGTACTTCAACGGGCACTTAAGAGACCATGTTCAAGCTCATCGCGTCCACCCGCTGGCAGATTTGAGATAGCCGTTTTCGCAAGTCGCCGAGCCATGCGGTCCATTCTTCCGAAGTGAGTTCTGGTGGGACGATCGGTTCGAATTCACCGAGCAACAAAATCAAACGGAGCAGATGACGGAATAAAACTCCCTCTTGTTTTTGCAGACGCTTGCTCGTTACGTATTTGTTGAAGTCACCGAATTCCAGGATCTCACCGGCCGCCCACACAGGAGTGATCCGAATATCGTAGACGCCCGGGAAGTCGTGGTCGAACAGCAGCTTCAGTTTGTCCGCGATCGTGAGCACCCAGACTCGTTCGTCTTCGTCGTAGAAGCGTCGCCCATTGTCGTCTTCCTCTTCGTCGGACTTGGCGCCCAATTGTTCCGCAGTAACCAATCCTAATTGCAAAAGCCGCGAATCCAAACGACTCGTCGCCAGCGGTCCGGGAGGCAACTCCTCATGCTTGGGAACACGAACCGATCGAGCAACCGTTCCGGGCATCTCTAGAATTGACTCGAAGATCTGGATCCGTTCCACGTCGTCCGCGATTCCCATTTGCTTCGCAGCAAAGATTCCGAATAGCGGATTGACACCACGCAAAAGCGTCAACAGCTCCATCTGCTCCGTCGGGTAGGCGAATTTGGCTTTGTATTCGTCAAGCGGTTCGGCCGAGGCAGTGGCATTTTCGCTCTGGTTTGCCTTTGGCTTTTGTGCTTCAGGTTTGTCTTCAGAGATTTTCATCCCGAACAAAGTCGTCGTGTCGGGTTGTGGCTCAGGCTGATTGTTGTTGTCTGTATCGTCCACGCATACATCTGGCGAACCTTTGACGGCCAGTTTTGGTTTCGGTTCCAGCTCGACATACCCTGCGGTCCACAGCACCTGCAACATTCGGTCTAGCTGTTTCATCGCTCCTTCCCGTTTTGCGTCCGGCATCAAACGCTTCGCAATTAGCTTGCGTATGATCTCGACGTCTGGCGAGGCATCAAGCATGTAAGCGAGCAGTCGCCACGGCAAGAAGCCTCGACTTTCGAGGTTGGCCGGAGGCGCGGTTCGCAGCTGCTCGAACTGAGCTTCAGACCAGTACTTCTGATTCGCACGCCTCGTTGGCATCTTTTTCTTAAGCTGTTTTTTTGCTCGTCGCAGCTGCGGATCTTTGGTGTCCTCAGGGATTTGATCGTACTTCTCTTTCCAGCGTAAGATTTTGACGTCGTCTTCGTGAGCTAGCGCAAACACGTATCCTCGAGAGTCAAATTGCGGTCTTCCAGCACGCCCAAACATTTGGTGCGCGGCACTCGGATCGATCAGACGTTTCTTGTCAGGAGGACCTTTCAAGATATTGGGAATTACGACGCTTCGCGCCGGCAAGTTGATGCCCGCAGCGAGCGTCTCTGTGCACACCGTAATCGCCAACAGCTTTTGCTGAAACAAGTTTTCCACAATGCGCTTGTACACAGGCAACACGCCCGCATGATGGACGCCGACGCCGCGTTGCAGGATTTGCTTTAACTTCGGGCCCGCCCCCTGACTCCAATCATGCTTTTCGATCTCTGCAAGTAAATTCGTTCGTTGCGAATCGGTTAGCAGTTTCTTTCCCTTGAGTTGGTCAGCAACGTTCCAACATTCGTCTCGATTAAAACAAAACACCAGTGCCGGCACGTAGCGAGCTTCATCGTTGCCGCTCGCCATCAGCTCAATCTGTTCGGTGAGAAGTTGATCGCCGATCCAGCGAAAGTCCAGCGGCACTTTCCGGTCATCGCTACGAATCAGATCGACGCGGCGATTGTGGTTTTGACTCAGCCACAGTTTGAACTCGACAGCATTCCCGACAGTCGCAGACAGCAGCATCAGGCGGACATTTTCGGGCAACATGCCCAGCGAAAATTCCCACACGATACCTCGTTCCGGATCGTTGAAGCTGTGGAACTCGTCCATCACGACGGCGGAGACGTCGGCAAAGGAGAACGCGTCGTGCTCCAGCAGTCGGTTGAGCAGAATCTCGGCGACCACCACGAGAATGCGGGCATCCGGATTGACGCGCCGATTGCCCGTGACCAGCCCGACCTCATCCCGCGAGAACCCCCAACGCTCGGCCGCCTCCTGCATCTCGGCGAATTTTTGCTCGGTCAGCGCGATCAACGGCGTGGTGTAGTACGCCGTCTGGCCCGTATGCAACGCCTCGAACATTGCCGCTTCGGCGATCAGCGTTTTGCCGGTGCCCGTCGGCGCGCAGACCAGCACGCCGCCCTCGCCGGCGAACCACGCCAGCAACGCCTCTTCC
>JAGQPC010000216.1 GCA_020426925.1 Planctomycetales bacterium
TTTGCACCGGTGGTCGAGAAACGCAGGGCAACATCTACCGAATTGAGTGGCAAGAGTCCGTAGCACTGGCAGACGGAACTGCTGCGTCGATTGAAGCAGTTCTTTCAACGCCTCAACGTAACAGCGCATGGGCACGGCAGAAAATAGCATTGGCCAAAGCCTCAATCGGCGATTCTTGGTCAGACGAAATCCGCGAAGCCGTTTTTGATCGCGCTCGAACCGCAAACCAAAGAAGGGTCGCATTGCAGCTGATGGAGCTTTATGGACCCAAGCCAGATGACGATTTGCTGATTGAATTGTCCAAGGACACAGATGCGTCGATTCGGTCACAAGCTGCATCGATGATGGCTGGAAAGAAAAGCGTTCACATCAATCAGCGGCTGGAACAACTGCTCAATGACCCGGCGCCCATGGTGCGACGTTTGACGTGCGAATCGCTCGCGCGAAACGGCGCGGATGTTCCGGTCAACCTGCTGTTTCACGTTTTGGCGTCATCCGATCGATTCGAAGCACAGGCCGCTCGCCGATTGCTTGAGACAATGCCGGTCGAGAATTGGGAATTCGAAATTCTTCGTTCCACCGACCAGCGAGTGTTTCTGACGGGAGCGACCGCGATGCTGACCTCGTCGCCGACAAAACTGCGAGCCAAGCGAGTGATCGGCCGCGTCAATCACCTGTTGCAGGACTACGTCAGCGACGACAACTTTGTCGACATGCTGCGAGTCGGGCAATTGGCTCTTCATCGAGCACAAATACAATCTGATGATGTACCAGCGTTTGCAATCAACATGTCGGAAGAATATCCGTCCGGCAATGATCGCATTAACCGTGAACTTGTTCGGATTTTGTCGCACCTTCAAATCGTATCCATTGCCGATCGCTATTTCGCAGAACTGGAGCGTGGCGACCTGCCTGAAGCCGAGCGACTTCATCTTGCAACACATCTTGCTCTCATTGAAAACGGATGGACGACGCAGCAGAAGCTCAAAATCTTCCAGTACTTGGAACCTCCAGCCCAAGCGGGAAGTAGTGTGCCCGGCTATTTGCAAAACGTCACGAGAGAATTCGGTAAGTCGCTGTCGCGACCAGAAACCGAACTCGCTTTGCAACAAGGACACGAGTATCCTAGCGCCGCAATGGCCGCTGTGCTTCGTTTACCTGAAACGCTTTCGAAATCTCAAATTGCCCAGCTGATTGAATTGGACAAAAAAATTGCCCAATTGGATTCGGTGGCTGCAAACCGTCTTAAAGTGTCGATCGTCGCGGTGTTGGTCAGAGACGGAAGCGACTCGTCGATCGCCTATTTGCAGTCATTATACGAACAAGCCGATCCTCGACGAAAAGAAATCGCTTTCGGTGCTGCCGAAAAACTAACGAGAAGGAACTGGGACTTTGTAATCGAGGTTCTTCCAGAACTCGAAGCCGATGTGGCGAAAACCGCGTTGGCGAATCTCAAGAAAATATCGAAATGGCCGAAATCGCCACGGCCATACCGTCGCGTCCTGCAACTGACGGACCGGCTAGACGACGACGGAATCGATGCCGCCATCGCGTTGCTTGAGTACTGGCAAGGATACGTTTCCAGCGCAGGAAAGGTGCCTAACGACAAAGCGCTCGCCGCGTGGCAACGCTGGTATGCGAAAACCTATCCCGACGAACCATCACTCGATGAAATTGAAGCGACGCAAGGTTCGGTTGCTGAGCACGCGGCAACCGACGCCTTCAAATCGATTGGCCATAGCTGGGATTACGAAAAACTAAAAACGCTCGTTCAGTCGAAATCAATTGAAAACGGGTCGGCAAAACGAGGCTTGCTCGCATTCGAAAAAGCTGAATGCGCCAAGTGCCATCGGTTCGGCACGATTGGCGATTCCGTCGGTCCCGACCTGACAACTCTAGCCAAACGATTTCGAGACGTTGAAATCCTGGAAGCCATTGTCGAGCCTTCGAAAGTCATCTCGGAACAGTACGCGTCCAAGACAGTAATCACTGTCGATGGCTTGACTCATTCAGGGATCGTCGCAGAATCAACACCAGGAGAATATGTCGTGACCAAATCAGATGGTCGCAAAACGGTTGTGGATAAACCGGAGGTTGATTCCATTGTGCCAAATCCGGTCTCCGTAATGCCGAGCGGCCTATTAGATCGCTTAACCGAAGACGAGATCCGCGACCTTTTTGTTTTGCTCACCAATCGCAAATCCCAGATCGCGCAAAAGCTCGAGCGAACGAGCCGACGCCGCCCGTCGATTTATGAGTAAGCAGGTTCTAACTCGCGTTCCTAAATGAACTTGTGACTCGACTATCAAGAACTAAAGTTGCAATCGGGAAGCGATTTTTTGAGCTTTCGGATTCCGGCGACTGTAATTCTGGTATTTCGAACGTCCAGGATATTCAGCTTCCTAAGCTTGATAAGATGCGGGACGGAAGCGTCAGTGATTCCCGCATTGTCGGATAAATCTAACTCCACGAGATTCTGCAAGTTCGTCAGCCGACTGACTCCTGCATCAGTCAAGCGCGTGTATACCATCCGCAATAATGCCAAATCCGGCCACTCGTTAGCAGCCGCTGCAAACTCGTCACCGAGCACGGAGTGAGAAACATTAATAAAAGTAATGTCGCCGACGTGCGATAGCACCTGATGACCACTTTCATCCGAAATTAGCGAATTGGATAACCGAACTGAATTTCCTCCCTGTTTGTCAGACCGAATTTCAATGTTGCCGAAACCTGCAAGAAGTCCTTTAAGTTCGTCGTGCGTGTAGGACAACGGTGGACTTGCCAGCTCTGGAACGCTGACGGGAGTGTCACCCAATCCGAACTGAAAGTAGATTGCACATTCAGGCAAAGCTTCTTGAAACACGCGAACGCCTTCGGCCGTCACCGATGTTCCGACGACGTTCAGCGATCTCAGCGACTTCATCTGTTGCAACGCGTGAAGCGTTTCGTCGCTGACGTCTGTATAGCCCAGATCGAGCAACTCCAGTCGTGGCAACTTTGCGAGGTGAACGGTACCCGCGTCAGTGACTTGTGTCAGCGCAAGCTGCAGCCATTTGAGGTTCTTCATACTCGCGATGTGCGTCAGACCGTCGTCAGTCAGCGTAGCTCTTGCTAGGGACAGATTCTCTAATCGTTTTGCATTCGACAGGTGAACAAGCCCAGAGCCCTTTACTTCCGTCTGATACAAGTACAACGTCCGCAAGTACTTGAGATTCCGCAGATTTGCCAACCCCTTGTCCGTAACTGGATTCTGGCCGATCTCCAGCGTCTCGACGTACGGCAGCAGTTGTATCGCGTGCAAGTGTTGATCGGTGATTCGTTCTTCGCCTAGCGGATATCGCGATCGAAACGAGCAATCGACCGTATGAACACGGCGAAAAAAATCTTCGCCAAAGAACCGCAGTGCCCACGCTGGCTGCGGTTGTTTCGCATCTGCAATGAATTTTCCGTCTGGACCGATTTCGAAGTCGAATCGAACAACACTTCGTCCGTCCAATGCTGCGAGGGCCCGCCGTTGCTGTCGGGCTCGGTTCGCGTTAACACCCAACCAGACGCACACGACCGTAATTATCGCGAGAGAAGTCGCCAGACTGAACCGCAGCCATCGGCGCGGCCCAACCAGCTTGAACCGTGATTCGTTTTTCATCTGAGCTCCCCCCGCGCAAGATGCAAATCGGAAACTCGGTTATCTAATCTTGCGCGCCAGTTGATTCAGGCAGGTAGATGATGGCACCGCAGTTCGCGCAAGGCACCGGACGTAGCATTATCAATTCGCTGTGCATGTTTGGCGTTATCATCTGGTAGCAATTCCCACAGCAATCTCCGTCCAAAGCCGCCAATCCTTCTTCGCCGCGGGTCCCAACAATCCGGTCGTAGTCGGCCTTAAAGTCCTTGGGCAGGTCTGCTTCAATGACGCCGAGTTCCTGCTTGACGCGATTGATGTCGGCTTCCAACGACGCCCGTTCGCTCTCGATGGTTGCTTTCAGCGCGTTGAAGTCCTCCATTCCGCTCGCCAGTTTCTGTTCGACCTTTGCGACGCCTTGTTGCAGCTCCTCGTGCTTTTCTAGAAGCTCCAGGATCTCATCTGACAGCACGCTGTTTGCTTGTTCGTCGGCGGCAACCTGCTCGACAAACGCTTGATACTCGCGATTGCTACTGGCAGTGTTTAGTTTTGATTTGAGATCGGCGATACGGTTTTCGCGTTCGCGAAGCTGGAGGTCTTTTTCATCGGTCGTCATTCGATTTCGTTTGACGGTTTCTTTCGCTTCCTGGACTTCCTGTTTCAATGCGTCGATCGCGGCTTGGCCGGAGTTGATTCGTTTTGGGCCACGTTCATACCGAGACGTTAAATCTGCCAACTGACGGTGTATTCGATGTAGAGTTCTCAGCACTTCGGCCGTAACGGACATGAATGGATCCTTCTGACTTGCAAAGCTGACCCGTCCGCGATGGTGGTTGAGCCAGACCAAATGTAATTCAGAAAGCATTATACGCGCACGCGAAAATGCGGAACTAGGTGACATAGCGAAAACTTCTCGCGTAACACCGGAACGGCCCAAGTCTGCCGCTATTTTTGCTTACTTACCCACCGAATGTGGTTTTCGATCAGCGGATGTCCACGCAGCTTCTCCAAGGAATTGAACTCCCGGCCCAACTGTTTTTCGCTTGGAATGAACAAGTGGACGGCTCGATGGCAGTCGGAACACAGAGACACCGTCACCAGCATTTCGCGTTTCGTGAAATTCTTCTTGAACCACTTATTCGAGTGACAGGTCCTGGGGATCAAGTGATGACCTGTTGTGCCTCGTTTGGGCAGACGACCACAAAGTCTACACGCGATGTTGAACCGATGTGGCATTTTCGTTTACGCAGTAGACGTTGGCTTGTTGGCGTTTCGACGCGAAACGCACGCGGGTGATCGCCGTTTAGCGACCACCCACCGTTGCGAAAAATTCGTATTTAGCCTTTTTTCAGCGCGTCGCGAATCTCGCGAAGCAATTGAATATCTTCGGGAGGTGCCGCCGGCGCGGTTTCTTCTTCTGGCGATTCGAATTGTTCGCGAACGCGGTTCATAATCTTGATCGCGATGAAAATCGCAAACGCTACGATAAGGAAGTCAACGATCGATTGCAGAAACGACCCCCAGAGCAGGTAGTTGTCGACGGTTTCTCCGTCAACTTCTCGCGTACCAATTAGGGTCGTGAATTTCTCGAGTGAAATGCCTCCGGTAAGTATGCCAGTCAGTGGCGTGATGATATTGTTGACCAGCGAAGTAACAATCTTGCCAAACGCTCCGCCGATCACGACGCCGACTGCCATGTCGACAACGTTGCCCTTCATGGCGAAATCTTTGAATTCTTGAATCAAGCCCATGTTGTGTCTCCGTAAAAGTACTAGGTGTTTGCTCGAATCGAGTGCGCATGCAATCGACCGCTGGTAACGTATCTGTCAAAGTCACAGTTAGGCAATAGCAAATGCCGATATGACTGCAGAGCTTTGGGGGAACGACGCACTGCGATGGAACACTATTCGCGTTCGTCGGGCTTTGAAGACGGCTTCCAGTTTTCGTCGCGGCCGAAGAACATCATGTGCTGCCACGGCAGTTCGTCGAACTCTCGCACAAGCTTCAAGCCATTGGCCGGGTACTCTTTCATGATCTGCTTCTTGCTCATCTTGTGCAGCAACTTGATTGGCACATTACGGTCCTCAAGCCGAAACTCGAGCAACGCGATCACGCCGTCCGGTTTCAGCGATTCACGCATGGCTCGAAGCATGCGTTCCGGATGCGAAAATTCGTGGTAGACATCAACGCACAAAATCAGATCGACCTTGCCTTGCGGGAGCTTTGGATCAGCGACCGTACCCAGAATCGATTCGACGTTTTCAATGCCCTCCTCTGCAGCGCGAGCTTCCATGAGTCGAAGCATCTCCGGCTGAATGTCAACCGCCAACACTTTTCCATTCTCACCAACGGCTGACGCCATCTGCAAAGTATAGAAGCCGTTGCCGCACCCCATGTCGCAAACGACCATGCCGGGTTTGAGCTCCAGCTTCGACAGCATTAGCTCGCAATCTTCTTCGCGTTGGCGTGAATCCCGGACCAGCCATGGTGCGCCGAGGTAGTGCATCGTCTGAGCGATCTTCCGCCCCATGTAAGACGTTCGCGCCGGCGGGAGTTCCTCTGCTATAGCTTCGTTTTCATCGGAGAAAATCGAATTAGACATCAACACGATGCCAACAATTGAAGCAATGCAGACGCGAGTCATCGAACGAATCCTGTGTGTTGCCGCTGTATCGGAACGCTTTGGAGTTGGCACCGAAAGCCAGTGACCATCATAAACAAATCGACGACACGGTGCTTTATTGTTCTAGCGGGCAATATGCGGTGTCTCGATGCAAGTATCTCGCATCGTAGCCTCGGCTGACCAGAACGTC
This sequence comes from Planctomycetales bacterium, assembly GCA_020426925.1. Classification (GTDB taxonomy): domain Bacteria; phylum Planctomycetota; class Planctomycetia; order Pirellulales; family Pirellulaceae; genus JAGQPC01. The sequence continues at coordinate 6,436 of JAGQPC010000216.1, forward strand.
GCAGAATTCTCGCGGACCGTGCGTACAAAGCACAATCTTTGGATTTGCTAGTTCTACGATTTTGAGAAGCTCGTTGTAGTCAGCATGGTCCGACAACGGAACGACATGTTGCACTCGACGCTTTCGTGCTTCGTCTGGGCGAACAGCCCAACCGGTCACGGCGACTCGTTCTTGTCGATAGATATCTCCGATCGAAGCACCACGTTGCTCAGACGGCGGGACGATGATCGCAGCGCCCGGCACTGGGTGTCCTTCGTATTCCTGAAAATGGCCGATGTTACTTCCCAGCTCTTCGTACAACCGGCTGATCGCGAAGACCTCGGGATGCTGAACAACCCCGATACCAGCATCAGATAGAATTCGCGTTATCTCTTGAGCCTTCCCGGCAACATACGCTTCAACAATCGGACAGTTCCCGCGCAAGAGTATTCCTCGAACAACATTCACGAGCTGGCTACGGGATTCGTCAGCGTCGGGAAATGAATACAGCGGTTTTCCAAACGTTGATTCCATTACCAAGATGTCGACGTCTCGCGGAATTGTTGCCTGACGACACGTGAGTGACGCACGGAGTTGAAAGTCTCCTGTGTAGAGAACTCGCACGCCGCCTTGTTCAACAAGTAGCATTGCCGACCCCAACATGTGCCCAGCGGGATAGGTCGTTAGCTTGACACCGGAATAGTCGACAGACTCTTGGAACGGCAACAAGCGAAAGGGACGCTTGCCCATGCGCAGTTTGTACAGTGCTGCAGTTTCAGGTGTGCAGAACACCAATTGGTGCTTTGCCATATGATCGAAGTGGGCGTGTGAGATGAAACCATTTGGAAGTGGACGCCGAACGTCCAGCCCAAGTCGGTTCCTCATCAAGAACAGGCCATCGTCATAAAGTAGCATGCGCGTGATTCCGTAAAAAAAGGCCGCCAGAAGCTGACGACCTTCTAAGTACGTTGGCCTGTTACCGTAGTTATCTACGTAGCTGCGACGACTTCTTCCTCGGCAGGTTCCTGTTCCTCGATGGCCTCTTCCGCGACGAGGCCTTTGCCAAATAGTCGATCAATCGCTTCGCGAATGCCGCGAACCACGGCATCCTTATTGCGACTAGAAAACTGTGACGGATGGAAGAATGGAACGATTGCGCCAGAAAAGCCTTGCTCGTCCAAGTGCTTAATGATGTCAGCGACCGGAACCACGGAAGATTCCCGCGGAACCAGGCGTTGCTTGTCGGTTACCTTAGATAGTTCAGCGTCTGCGGGAACGTCCGCGATGCGGACCATTACAATGTTGTTGACGTCGATGCCCTTGAGTTGCTCCAACGTGCCGCCACCAACGTACCAATTCCATGTATCGAGACACAGTCCGATCGAACTGCTGCCTACCGTCTTGACTAACGTCGAGAGCTCTTCTGCCTTCGTAATAAACGGCTCACCGTGTCCTTCGCGATGGTGACTAGCGGCCAGGAAGTTTATGCCCAGTCGTATGCCGTGGTTTTCGAGGACACTTCCAATTTCGGCCAAACGCTCACGAGCTAAATCGAAATTCTCGTGATAGGGTAGTTGGTCGCTGTACGGAAGTACTGTCGAGTAGCACGTTTTCGCGCCGATAGCGATAGCTGTTTGGCACACCGCGTCCAAGTTCGACAGATCAATTTTGTAATTGGCGACTTCGCCTTGCCATCGCACCGGCAATTCAAACGCGCCCAACTTCACTGGAGCACTTGAGATAAACCGCATTGCGTATTCAATACCACTCTCGGTGGCTTGGCTGTGAAATTCATTAATGTCGATGTCAAAACCGGCGAACTTGTGGGTGAGCGACAGTTCAATCAGCTCGTTTTGTCGCGTCGAAAGCCCAATAGAACGCCCGTTCAAGATCCAATACATAGATGCCTCTCCTTTAACCCATCCCTGTCCACCTGGCCAGTTGCCTACCTGGCGTAGAAAACACTTATCCAATGCAACCGAACCGCATTATGTCAGAGTTTTCAATTGACTCCTAGGGGGATTCGGTTTTAGCGACAAAGTACGCGGAATGCCGTACCGCAAGACAGTGACAGAATCTTGTCATAATCAAATCAACGCGCCGAACGGTCCGCGCATGAAAACGGCCCGATCGAAACCGACGGGCCGTATGACTCTGTCAAGTTTTCTACATGTTGCCGAGCAGGGCAACTAGATCAGTTGTGCGGCAGCTGTATCCCCACTCGTTGTCGTACCAACTGACAACTTTCACCATGTCTTCCTGCATCACTTGCGTGAAGGGAGCGGCGAAGATCGAGCTGTGAGGATCGCCGATGATGTCGGTCGATACAATCGGGTCTTCCGTGTACTTCAAAATGCCCTTCAGCGGTCCTTCTGCGGCGGCCTTTACGGCGGCATTGATTTCGTCGGCGTTGGTCTTCTTTTCCAGATCAACCGTCAGATCGACGACACTGCCGGTAATGACAGGAACTCGCATAGCGATGCCCGTAAGTTTGCCCGTCAATTCAGGAATGGCCAAGCTGACTGCTTTCGCAGCGCCAGTCGACGTTGGAATGATGTTCTGAGCGGCCGAACGCGCTCGATACAAATCGCTGTGCGGCATGTCCTGAACGCGTTGATCATTTGTGTAGGCGTGAACCGTCGTCATCAAGCCCCGCTGGATGCCGAACGAGTCCTGCAGAACCTTGGCAACTGGCGCCAAGCAGTTCGTGGTGCAGCTGGCATTCGAGACGCACTTCATGTCCGGTGTCAGCTTGTCATCGTTCACACCAAGCACAACGGTCAGGTCGGGCGAATCCTTTGCGGGAGCGCTCAAGACGACCTTTTTTGCACCGGCGTCTAGATGCGAATCGTATCCAGGCTTTGCGTCTGTCTTCTTGCCAGTAAAGACACCTGTACTTTCGACAACAACATCGACGCCCATGTCGCCCCATGGAAGTGCGGCTGGATTCCGTTCTTCGAAGACTCGAATGTTCTTGCCGTTGACCGTTATGTTCTCGTTGTCGTATCCGACTTCACCGTTGAATCGACCGTGAGTACTGTCGTATTTCAGCAGCGTAGAAAGCGTGTAATTGTCAGTAAGATCGTTGATGGCAACTATTTCGAATTCGTCACCGCGGGCAATCATATTTCGAAAAGTCAGTCTTCCGATTCGCCCAAAACCGTTGATAGCGACGCGAACAGCCACATCAAGCTCCTTAAATTACGCACTTTGCTTACTTAATCTGAAATCAAGTTGCGAATTATACTGGCCGCCGAAATCAGCATCTAGACCCCCAGTGCACTACCCGCTGCATACCAGGCCTTGGCAGCATTTCCGCCAAAGTGAGGTGGCGGTGAATCCGCCCCGGCAGTACAAGTCACAAAACTGCGAACGCATGGATGCGAAAATGCTGGCTTTCATTCATATGCCCAAAGCGGCTGGAACGACTCTGTCGAACATACTTCGCCGCAATTTTGGGCGGCGGCATTTTGATACACGTTTTTTCTCGAATCGTCCCGTCTTCATGGCCGACGACTTTCGCCGCGTTCGGTGGCTTTACCCGAGTCTGGTGAGCATCGCGGGACACGGTGTCACCGGCACAAGCGACCTCGCGGAAGTCGTCCCGAACATTCGCTACTTCACCTTCTTACGAGATCCGCTGGCGAGACTATTGTCTCAATATCAATTCAATTGGAACTGTATGCCAGATTCTGAAAGGTCGACGTGGAAGCCAGACGAGTACTTCGAGCAAGTCATCTTAACCAAGTTCAACAACGTTCAGTCGCGAATGCTCGCCGGGGATGATGGGGCTGATGCAGCGATCGAGTTTCTTCAATCCAACAGTGTCTTTGTCGGGATGACCGAATCGTACAACGAATCACTAGTTCGATTTCGAGATTGGACGGGCATCGAAGATTTCGACATTCGTTATCGGTCCGTAAACCGAACGTCAGATATCAGCAACGATCTGCGAGATGCAATGAAGTGGCGAATCGCCAATGACCACAAATTGGCCGACCGAGTCGCACTTGCCAATCGAGACGACATTCGCCTCTACGACTTCGCGTGCGAAATGTACGCCGAACAACGTCGAGCGTACGGACACCGTTTGAGCGGTGATGTTGCCAATTTCCTCGATTCGCAGGCCGATAACATGGCCCTGCAAGATGAGCAACTTTCTTCGCAGCTCTATCGCAACCTTGTTTACAAACCGCTGCGCAAATGGATTTTCAAGAACGCAGCATGAGAAGTAGCCGTTACCGCAAATTGGTCGACGAAATGTCTCGGCGAAAGTCTGCCTCCGGTACACTGTCACAGATGGGTTTTAGCGCGTCAGGTATGGAGAGCTGATCGGCCGATTCATACGTTCCATCAATCAGTCGACCGAACACGAGAAACCGCACGCTCGATTCAACAAATTTTTCGATCGCGTTGTCACGTTGGCAAGTGTCGTTCGCGTAGTACTTCACATCACCGATTCGAATANTTGTGTCCGCACCAACTACAAACGTGGCCGCTGGGAACAGCTCTGATTTGGAAACGAACTTCGCGGCACGAGTGAGATGAACGATCTCGCCGAAATTGAAGTGAGCAAGACGTTCGAGAACCTGCGACTGCGAAAGATCAGGCTTGTCAACGTTGCAGATCGAGATCTCGTGCACAACTCGTTTTCCCAACCGAGATTCGGCACAACTCGCCATTTCACGATGACCGATGTGGCGTGGATTGAAGGATCCAGCAAAGATACATTCGCTTGATCGCTCAGGATCGGTCTTCGCTCCAACAGTGAGCACCGGGATCTCACCACTCAGCAACGCACTCAATTGATCAGCTGAAACGTTCAGTGGCATGTGGCAAGCTTAAGCCACGCCACGATCTTCATCAACGGCTTCGTCTATTGGCTGGTGGAGCTTTAACGTTGCAGCTTTTGGAACCGCTCGTTCAGGAATACAGCCTCGTTCCGTCGATCGCATAAATTCGGCAAGTTCATGGCCGTGGCCAGACGGAAACTGCGCAGCGAGCGTATCCAACATTTCAGTCCAGCGCAACCCAGAGCGGTACGCGATTCGATAAGCTGTTTTCAAATCACGAATTGCGTTCAGATCAAATCCCGCTCGGCGAAGGCCGACAAGATTGAGCCCCACAACTCGATTTGTTTCTCCGTCGACCGTGACAAACGGTGGAACATCTTTTGTAATGCGTGCTAAACCGCCGACCATGGCGAACGCCCCAACTCGACAGAACTGGTGGATGCCAACCGATCCGGAAATGTATGCTCGATCGCCGATCGTTACGTGGCCAGCGAGCATCACGTTGTTTGCGACAATAGCTTGATTGCCGATCACACAGTCGTGACCGACGTGTGCGTTAACCATGAACAGGCTGCCATTTTGGATTTGAGTCACCGTTCCCGACGATAACGCGCGGTGAATCGTCACGTATTCGCGAAACGTATTTCCGTCGCCAATAACAAGTTTTCCGATTTCCGATGGACATCGAGCGTGCTGTGGAACGCCGCCAAGAACTGCCGATTCACCTACATAGTTGTTCGCGCCGAGCTCTGTATCTGATTTGACGACAACGTGACTTTCCAGTCGACATCCGGGCCCGATCGTTACACGTTCTTCAATGACACAAAACGGACCGATCTTCACGTCGGAACCCAATTGAACATGGGGTGCAATCACTGCAGTCGGATGAATCGATGTCATGTTGCTCCCTCAACTTGGCAACGCGGTCGCTTTCTATGAGCGTTCTCTCCACACTGTTATCGTCACCGGTCAATCAGACATGCAGAAGATAAATCGATTTTAACGACCGCCGCGAGTTTACAGCCGCCCCTGCCCGCAGCTGCAATCCGTTGATAGAATCCTGATTCTTGTTGAATCCAGCAGTTTTTCCAAGGAAACACCGATGTCGAATCTGGGCGCCCTGTACAACGAAGCTGAATCGCTAAAGGATGACGGCAAGTTCGAAGAAGCGATCGCGAAACTGAAGGAACTCTTGGAACAAGACGACACCCATGTGCTGTCACATTTGGCGCTAGCGGTCGTGCTCGGCAAAGTCAACAATCACGATGACGCTGTTAAGCATGCTCAGCGTGCATGCGAGTTGGAACCGACCGAAGCGTTCAATTTCACGGCGCTCAGCGTTACATCGCAGCGAGCTTGGGCCGGAACGCAACGCCAAGAGTACATTCAACTTGCCGAAGACGCGATGGCGCGAGCACACATGCTACAAGGGCAGTAAGCCCAACTTCGCCTCGAAGCCATATCGTAGTCCTGCGACTCCGTTCGCAGGCAATGTATCGTAGCAGGGCAACAAAAGAACTAGTGCTCGCCATTGTCTCGAGGGAAATCTACTCGTGACGCAGTGCTTCGATCGGGTCCATCTGAGCGGCACGCATTGCTGGATAAATGCCGAACAACATTCCGACGCCGATCGCGATGATCAACGACACGAAAATTGACCACGGCGCTATCTGTGGCTGAAGCTTCATGATCGTGTCAGGCAATGCCTGGATCATCTCGGGGAAAAACTCAGTGCAGATGGTCCGTATGGCATGGACGGTTGGCTTGCACAAAAAACCGAGTAGCACGCCGGTGCCTCCGCCGATGCCTGTTAGCACGACGGCCTCAACCATGAACTGGCGAATGATGTCGCGACGTTTCGCGCCCAGTGCTCTTCGAATCCCGATTTCACGAGTTCGCTCAGTAACCGTCGCCAACATGATGTTCATGATTCCGATGCCGCCGACGATGAGCGAGATCG